>JAKAOC010000220.1 GCA_021823385.1 Actinomycetes bacterium | reverse complement strand
CGACAAAGGAGGGCACCAGCGCGGTTCCCCTCTTGAAAACGTAACCGCGATCCTGGATGGTGGAGATGATGCTGGCGTAGGTGCTCGGCCTGCCGACCCCCAGCTCTTCAAGCGCCTTTACCAGGGACGCCTCGGTGAAGCGGGCGGGAGGAGTGGTGGAGTGGCTCGCGGTGCGAACCTCCGAGACCGGCACGCTCTCACCCTCGGTAAAGGCGGGGAGAATGGCCTCCCTCTCGTCCCCGGCATCGTCCCCGTCGTCGAAGTCCTCAACATAGACGCGAAGAAATCCAGGGTGGGCGATGGTGGTGCCGGAGGCAGCGAGGTAGGCGGTTGCCGGATTGAGTACCGTCCCCTCGGGGCTTCCGACCGGGCCGCCCAAGCCAAGCGGGGCTGAGAAGCGGACGGTCACCGAGGTTCCGGTGGCGTCCGTCATCTGGGAGGCAATGGTCCGCTTCCAGATCAGGTCGTACAGTTTGAGTTCGTCGGAGCCGACCACACGGGCGATTTCCGCCGGGTTGGCCCAGCGGTCGCCGGCGGGCCGAATGGCCTCATGCGCTTCCTGGGCGTTCTTTACGGAGTTGCGATAGTTGCGTGCCCCTTTGGGCATGAACTCAGGCCCAAAGGTGTGCGAAATGATGGATCGGGCTTGGGCGATTGCCGCCTCGGCAAGATAAGTCGAGTCGGTCCTCATATAGGTGATGTGGCCGGCTTCGTAGAGGCGCTGAGCCGCGGCCATGGTCCGCTTGGATGAGAAGCGAAGCTTGCGCCCGGCCTCCTGCTGCAGGGTCGAAGTCCTAAAAGGCGGGGCGGGCGAGCGGCGATACGGCTTGGACTCCACAGCGTCGACAACGAGGGAGCGGGGCCGCAAATCGTCGGCGACCGACTGCGCCGAGCGCTCGTCCAGAACGATTAAGCTCGCGCTCTTCAGCCTTGCCGGGTCGAGGTGTCCATCGGAGGCGAAGTCGCGGCCGACCGCCACACGGGCCGAGTCCAATGCCGTCAGCGTCGCCTCGAACGACGATCCCTGCTTGGCTCCCGCCACCCTGACTGAGCAATACGATGCGCTGGTAAAACTCATGCGCTCGCGTTCGCGCTGCACGAGAATTCGCGTGGCGACGCTCTGCACACGTCCGGCGGATAGCGCCGGCTTGACCTTCTTCCAAAGCACCGGAGAGA
This sequence comes from Actinomycetes bacterium, assembly GCA_021823385.1. The sequence continues at coordinate 3,910 of JAKAOC010000220.1, read as the reverse complement.
CCTCGTACCCATAGAGGCGGTCGAGGATGCGGCGCGCTTCCTGGGCACTGACAAGGTCGGTGTCAATGGAGCGGGTGTGTTCGATGGCCTCGTTGATGGCCGACTCGGTGATCTCATGGAAGACCATGCGGCGCACAGGCACCCGCGGCGCCAGCACCTGCGTCAGGTGCCACGCGATGGACTCGCCTTCGCGATCCTCGTCTGTCGCCAAATAGAGCTCGCTCGCCTGGCCCACCAAGTCCTTCAGCCGTTTGACCTGAGCGCGCTTTTTGTCACTCACCACGTAGAGCGGCTTGAAGCCGTTCTCCACGTCGACGCCAAGCCGGGCCCACTTCTCCTTCTTCAGAGCGGCCGGTATCTCCGAGGCGCTTGTTGGCAGGTCCCGAATGTGCCCGATCGAGGACTCCACCAGATAACCGGGGCCCAGGAATTTGGAGATCGTCTTCGCCTTGGCCGGTGACTCGACTATGACAAGTGGTTTCGCCATCTGTTGCCCAAACTATTCCGCTGCCCGGCTGCGGGCGCGGACCCTTTCTGCCCTAACAAACATACGGGCACACGGCCGCCGCCTTGCGTGCCGGGCGGAAATTCCCAGTCCAAGTGCAGCGCCGCGAAGCCGCGCTAGTCTTCCACCTCGACAGGTGCGAATTCGTACGTCGGGTTCATGATGGCGATGTGGCCCTCGATCTCGCCGACAGTCCCCTCGGCGGTCATCCGCCTACCTGGCTCGATGCCCGGCACCTGGCGCTTGCCCGCGAAGACGAGCAGGATGGCCCCGGTGCCATCTTCGAGGCGCACTGCCAATGACGGTACCGAGTCCATTGGCTGCACCCTTACCGACCGGACGCGCCCCGCCACCTTGGCACGGCGTCGATAGACCACGTCTCCAATCGCCATGGTGCCCTCGAGAAGGCGTGCTCCGAACGCCTCGGTCTCATGGGCCGAGATCGACTGCTCCTTCTCCCCGGAGGGCTTGGGACGGTAGTCGAAAATGACCTTGTCGGTTCCTCCGATCACGACTTCGAAGGGAATGATCGTGGCGTTCACGTGGGGAATCTGAGAAAGCACCTTCGCCAAGGCGTCAGCCGTACGATCGTGCAGAATCCGCTGCATGAATCCTGGATAGACACGCCTCGGCAAAAGTACCGTGACCTCGGAATCACCGGGAAGCGCCGCCTCGGCGACCACATCGAGCGCCGACCGGCGGATCCGCCGGTCGGCACACTCGACCACCTCCAGGTCGAGATGGCTCACGCCCAGCCTCGACCACTCCTGCTCGAGGGTTCGTGCCTCCTTCGTGTCGATCTCTATGTGCACCGCCCTTATCTCGTCAGGAGTAAGTGTGCGCGCATATTGAATGGCACGTGCGGTAGCCAGGTCCAGATTCTCTACGAAGAGAATCACCTTGTGTTTGCGCAAAACCGGCGCTTCGCAGGCCACGGCCACGCCTTGCTCGAGCTGGACCTCCTCGGCGACATAGCGGCGATTCAGGCGTATAAAAAGGAAGACGAGCGGTATGCCGGCGGCCAGCACGGCCCAGGCGCCCTCCTTGAATTTTGTCACCAGGAACACGACGACAACGATTGCGGAAAGGATGGTGGCAAGCAGGTTGACGGCAAACCCGCGGCGGTAGCCGGGCTCGCGCAGCTTCAAGTGGTGCTTCAACATGCCACCGCTGGCCATGGTGAAGCCGGTGAAGACGCCGATGGCGTACAGGGCCACCAGGGCGGAGACGCTTGCGCGCGTGGCGATCAGGATCAGCTCCGACACCACCGTAAGAAGGATGATGCCATTGGAGAGTGCCAGGCGATGCCCGCGCCGGGCGAGCTGACGGGGGAGGAAGGAGTCCTCGGCCGCGAAGGAGACCAGGAAGGGGAAACCGTTGAAGCTGGTGTTGGCGGCAAAGATGAGGATGAAGTACGTGGAGGTCTGCAGGAGGTAGTAGGCCACCTTCCCGAGAAGGCTCCCCCCGTAGACGGTCTGGGCGATCATGGAGATCACGGTCGGCGTTCCGCTTACGCGGGGAATTGGGTGGATGTGGGAGGCCAGGAACGAGAGTCCGAAGAAGAGGATGCCAAGAATTGTGGCCATCACCACCAGGACGATGCGCGCATTCTTCCACTGGGGGGTCCTGAAGATCGATATTCCGGTGGAGACCGCCTCTATACCGGTCAGGGCCGTGCCGCCATTCGCAAAGGCCTGCAGGAAGATGAAGAGAGAAGCCCCTAGGAGCAGTCCGGAACCGGCGTGGCCCACGGTCAGGGCCCCGTGGACGTGCGATGGAAGGTAGTGAAGCTGATGGGTCATGGCCCGGTAGACGCCAAAACCCAGCATGACGGCCATGTTGGCCATGAAGAAGTACGCGGGAAAGGCGAAGATGCGCCCCGCTTCGCGCACCCCTCGAAGGTTGCCGTAGGCAAGCAGCAGCACGAAGACGATCGACAGGTAAAGGTTGTAGCGGGCGAGGGCGGGGACTGCCGAAGTAATGGCGTCGACTCCCGCCGCCACCGAAATAGCCACCGTCACCGTGTAGTCGATCATGATCGCCACGGCCGCGATCTGCGCAATCTTGGGCCCGAAGTTGTCCCGCGCCACCACGTAGGCGCCGCCGGCACGTGGGTAGGCCTTGACGACCTGGAAATAGGACGCCGTAACCGCGGCCAGGATGACCAGGATGAGGACGCTGACCGGGAGCACAAGCGAGAAGGCCGCCAGGCCCACAACCGGTATCAGGACGGTCAGGATCTGCTCCGTGGCGTAGGCACTGGAGGAGATGACGTCAGAGGAGAGCACGGCCAGCGCTGTTGGCTTGCCGAGGCGTTCCCCCTTCATCTGCTCATTGACGAGCGGCTTTCCCAAAAGGGAGTTCTTGAGGCGATAGGAGCGCGTCTCGGGAAGGTCGTAGGAGCCTAAGGGCGCCATCGTCTCAGGGCGAGCACCCTGGCCCTTGGCGCCACTGAATCTCGCAGCGCCGTCCACCCTGGTGCCCCCCTCGTCATGGCCTACGGCTGCGTCATTCTCGGCAGCGCTGTCGCTCAAGGTAAACGGCCTCCGCTATCAGTTGCAAAACCTACACTATATCGACGGTACCAATGGGCTTTCCCATTGGAAGGCTGCGCGCCCGGCCGATCTGAGGCGGCCGACCTCCGGGCGACGATGAAACCAGGTGATTAAAAGTGCACATAATCGTCGTCGGGTGCGGACGAGTGGGTTCCGAGCTGGGCACGCGCCTCTCGGTCGAAGGCCATTCGGTTGTAATTATCGACAAGAATGCATCCGCCTTTCGTCGGCTTGGGGAGCAATTCTCCGGAAGGACCATCCCAGGACTGGGTTTCGACCGCCAGCATCTCGAGCTTGCGGACATTGGGTCGGCCGGCGCACTGGCGGCAGTGACAAGCGGCGACAATTCCAACATCCTGACCGCGCGGATCGCCCGTGAGGTTTACGGGGTCCCCAAAGTGGTAGCGCGCATCTACGACCCGCGCCGAGCCGAGATCTACCGACGCCTGGGCATCCAGACCGTTGCCACCGTCACTTGGACTACCGACCAGGCCATGCGCCGCATTTTCGACGCCGCCAGCCAGCCCGACTGGACCGACCCCAACGGCAACGTGGTCCTTGTCGAAAAGGGCGTTCCGCCGCATCTGCTTGGTAAGCGACTCGGCAAGCTGGAGGAGATCGCGGGAGTGAAGCCGGTGCTTCTGACGCGAGGCACCTCAACACGCCTCTTCCAGCCCGACATCGTGGCGCAGGAGGGTGACCTGATGCACTTCATGGTCGAACGAGAGGCAATAGCCTCCCTGGAAATCGCACTCGGGGGCAAGGAGAAAAAGCAGTGAAGGTGGTAATCGCGGGAGCCGGGAGCGTCGGCTCCTTCATCGCCGAGGATCTGCAGGCCGCAGGGCACGAC
>JAKAOC010000219.1 GCA_021823385.1 Actinomycetes bacterium | reverse complement strand
TCCGGGTGCAAAATTGGCCATGTCCACACGCTAATGGCTGCCCGAAGATAATTATCCCTGGACCGTGAAACCAGTTCGGGCACCGTCGAATGCCGTTCTCCCGGGTTCCCGGGTCAACGCCGCAGCCGGTATTCTTGGAGTACCCGGCACTGATTCGGCGCCGGTGGCTGCGGGCGTGGCGAAATTGGTAGACGCGCTAGATTTAGGTTCTAGTGCCGAAAGGCTTGGGAGTTCGAGTCTCCCCGCCCGCACATTGCGGTCCGGTCCCAAGGCGGTCGGACCGGGCAGGGCGCTCATGGCCGCCGGCAACTCCACGAGCGTGAAAATCGCTACCAGGTGACCCGAATCCGCTCCCGCCAAAGGTCGAGCAGTCCGGTCTCCCCCCTCAGTTCAGGCTTTTCCAGGCTCGGACGGTTCCACAGCAAAAGGAAGAGGTCGGAGGCCCCGGCCCTAATCAACAGATCCCAAGGTGCCTCACCAGCCTCGGCCCGGACGTCGCTCTCGCCCAGGCGCACACTCCAGCTCTCCTCGAGGCCACGCGCCTCGAGGCAAATTGCGCCAAGTCCGGTTTCCGCCTCCTTGGGCGGCTCCCCGCGGGACAACATCGAAAGAAGTAGCTCGTCCACACCGTCGACTGCGAGGCGCTTATCGAGCGGCTGCGGGATCCTCCCGGCGGCCAGCTCGGCATCGACGCGATGGACGGCGGTCTCGTGCGCCTGCCTGCGAGCCCACATCGCAAGTGGGCTGGCCGCGGGCAGAAAGGTCCAGCAGTTCAGGTCGGGAGGGGCATCGCCAAGAGCGCGGACCAGCGCGGCATGGCCCTCCTCCGCGCTATCGAAGAGTTCGTCATCGCGCGGGGCGCTCCGGAGGATCTCCTCCTCGGCGGGCTCGGGCAGCATCTCGGTCAGGGCGCCCGCAACATAGGCCGTGGCCCAACGGTGCACGTAGTTGATGTGGGCGAGCAGCTCGCGGACGCGCCAGCCCGGACAGGTGGGTACCGGGGCCTCGAGCCCGGCGATTCGAGCCGACTCGATAAGAAGTCGCCCTTCGCGCTCGAGAGCCGATATGTACTCGACTACCTCCACGATTCCATCTCTAGCGGTCCCCTGGCCGGGATCGGCCGCAACCTGGCCCGGAGCGGTCCAAGACCGCACGGCGTGCGGTACGACTCCGGCCCGGAAATGCGCGGCTAGAAGTAGACGATCGACTTAGCCCGCTCGGTCACCGTATCCAGGTCGTCGGTCCAGGCTCCGGTGGAGAGGTACTTCCAGCCTCCGTCGGGCAACAGAACCACGATGCTGCCCTCGTCGATCGAGCTCGCACACTTGGCCGCTCCGGCCATCACCGCCCCCGAGGAGATCCCGGCGAAGATCCCGACGTCGATGAGACGGCGCGTCCACTCGATCGAATCCCGAGGACCAACCACCGTCTTGCGATCCAGAAGCTCGAAGCCGTTGTTGTCGATGAAGACCGGGGGGATGTAGCCGTCGTCCAGGTTGCGAAGCCCGTCAACCATCTCCCCGGTAGGCGGCTCGATCGCCCACACCTGGACCAAAGGGTTGCGGTCCTTCAGGAACCGGCCCACGCCCATGAGGGTCCCGGAGGTGCCCAGGCCGCCTATGAAATGCGTCACCGCAGGCACGTCGCGCCAAATCTCTGGGCCTGTACCCTCGTAGTGTGCCCTGGGGTTGGCAGGGTTCCCGTACTGATAAAGGAAGACCCATTCGGGATGCTCGTCGGCCAGCCGGCGCGCCATACGAACCGCGCCGTTGGATCCCTCGCTTCCCGGCGACTCGATGATCTCCGCCCCCCACAACGCAAGCAGCTGTTTGCGTTCGATGGAGACGTTCGAGGGCAGGACGATCTTGATGCGATACCCCTTCATCCGGCAGACCATGGCCAGGCCGATGCCGGTGTTGCCGCTCGATGGTTCTATGAGGACCGAACCGGGGACGAGGATCCCCTCTTTCTCGGCCTGCTCGATCATGGAGAGGGCGACCCGGTCCTTGACGGATCCCCCCGGATTCTGCCCTTCGAGCTTGGCAAAGATCCGCACCCGCGGATTCGGCGACAGCAAACTCACATCCACCATGGGAGTGTTGCCGATAATGTCCAGCACGCTGGAATAGACGGTCATGGCCGCACCTTCTTTTGACCCGATGCCGGCGGAGGAATCAGTCCGAGCCGCCCGCCACCGCGGGAAGGATGGAGACTACGTCCCCTTCGGCGACTTTGGTGTCCAGCTTGCCCAAGTAGCGGACGTCGTCGTCGTTGAGATAGATGTTGACGAAGCGATGCATCGCGCCATCGCTTCCGATCACCTGGCCGGCTATGGCCGGGTACTCACGGGCAAGGCTTCCCAGCAGCTCACCGATCGTCCCGCCCTCGGCCTTTACCACCGACTGGCCCGCCACTGCGGGCCGCAGCACCGTCGGTATGCGGATCTCCACAGCCATAGCGCCTCCTAAACCCTATAAATCCGATAGGTTTTTATCCCTTTACAATTCAACCACATCCTCCTCGACTATCGTTCCCGCAACGATGCGATAGGAGCGCACCACCGGTTGCGTGCGCTTCAAGGAGACGAGCACGTAGTGCCAGCTGGGGTCGGGGGCCTGGGCGACATCGGTCTGGGAGGGATAGGCCTCGGAATGGGTGTGGGAGTGATAGACGCCGATGATCTCATGCCCGGTTGCCTCCGCGGCCCGATCAGCCTTGAGATGGTCGAGGGGGTTGAGCGTGTAGACGCGGGCGGATGCCGCGTCGTTGCGGGCGGGATAGACTTCCTTGGCCAACTCGGCATCGCCGCCGAGCAGCCCGCACGCTTCCAGCGGGTACTCGTCGAGCGCGTGCGAGATCATCCTGGTGATCAGTTCGCGAGAGATCTTGAGCACGCCCACGAGGCTAATTCCGCTGTGAGGAAGGAACATGAAAAAGAAGGGCTCCCCCACCAACAAGGTAGGCACCGGGCGCAAGCTGATCGCCCAGAACAAGCGCGCCCGCCACGAGTACGAGATCCTCGAGGAGCTCGAGTGCGGGATCGAGCTGCGCGGAGCCGAGGTGAAGTCGCTGCGGCTGGGTCGAGCGCAGATCCAGGACGCCTTTGCCCGCGTCATCTCCGGCGAGATCTGGCTTTACCAGATGAACATCGCCCGGTACGAGTTCGCGCGTGGCTTCGGCGAGACCGACCCGCTGCGGCCTCGCAAGCTGCTCGCGCACCGCGACGAGATCGACGAGCTGACCGGGAAGCTGCAGCAGAAGTCGCTCACCCTGGTGCCACTCTCCCTCTACTTCAAGGATGGGCGCGCCAAGATCCTGATCGGGCTGGCCCGCGGCAAGAGGCTCTACGACAAGCGCCGGGTGCTCGCCGAGCGCACTGTCGCCCGCGAGTCCGCCAGGGAGATGGCCGACGCCAGGCGCAGTCGGCGCTAGCCCCCGCCGGCCGCTAGACTGGAGTATTCCAGCGCCCGAGGGCATTGGATAAAGCACGGGGGTGACAGGCTTCGACTTTGGTATTTGACGCATGGGAAGCGAGTCGTGGTGTCCGGATCCACGCTAAAGAGCCGGAAACAAAAATAAACGCCGAGCCTCAGCTCGCACTCGCAGCTTAATTAATTCTGCGACGTCCTTCCCGCCCGAGCTCTTAGGGCGGTCAAAGGGCGAGATCAAAGAGAGATAAGCCGGTGGCGGTCTCGGAACCGCCGGACGAAAACTTACGAGATAGGCAGAGGGCCAGGCGCTAGCAGTAGCCCGCTGAAGAAAATTTACGACTAGCTGCACTCGGAGAAGCCATGCGAAGGGGCCGAAGGACGCGGGTTCAATTCCCGCCACCTCCACCACACAGAGCCGGAGTTCGCCAATTGGTGGACTCCGGCTCTGTGTTTGCCGGGAACTTCGTGACCTGATGGGATACGGGCGTGCATCCAGTGCGCGTAAGTCGGATGGTGAACCCCACTTTGGCAACCGCCTTGAGGTAGGTCTTGGCCAAGGGGGCTGCACCAGGATTCCCACCCCTTTGGGCACGAAGAGGCACCTACGGTGCCAGAATTAGCCACGTAAGGGAGCCCCGACCCGCCCGGCCTACCCCGGCCTGCCCAGGCGGGCGGGAGTTCCCCCCACGCTTCGTGCGATGGATCGGGGGCGCAATGACCGCTAGGGAGGAATGGTTCCCGGGAGAGCCTTGCTGGATAGACCTGTACACAAAGGACGTGGCAAAGGCACGTGCCTTCTATTCAGCCGTGCTGGGCTGGAAGGCAGGCGAACAGGCCGAGCAGTTCGGCGGCTACTTCATGTTCCTTTGCGACGGCGTGCCCGTGGCGGGGTGCATGTCCAAAAATTCCGCTGACCACACGCCCGACGCCTGGACGATCTACCTGGCCACTGCGAACGCCGAGGAAAGCCTGGGGCGCGGCGCCTCGCACGGGGCCACGGTGGTGGTTCCCGCCATGGCCGTCGGGGACCTGGGCACGATGGGCATGATGGTGGACCCGAGCGGAGCGGCCGTTGGCGTATGGGCTCCGCAGGAGTTCAGCGGCTTTGGCCGCCTGGACGAGCCGGGTACGCCGAAGTGGTTCGAACTGCATACCGGCGACTACGAAAGTGCCGTTGACTTCTACCGGGGTGTATTCGGCTGGGAGATCAGCACCGTGGGCGACTCGCCCGGATTCCAATACGCCACCGCCGACCATCAGGGAAGGCGGTTCGCAGGGATACTCCAAGACCGGGAATCTTCGCCACGCTGGGAAGTGCGCTTCGGTGTGCGCGACACCGAAGCCGCCTTGGCCGCCGCCTTGGCCAATGGAGGTTCGCTGAAGCGGCCCACCGAGGAGACGATGTACGGAAGGATAGGCCACCTTGCCGACCCCACCGGCAGCGCCTTTGTCATACAGCCGGCGACCCAAGCCCCTTGACACTGCCGCCCGGTCAGGGTATCACGCGTGGTTCGGCAACGAGACCCTAGAATCGGCCTATTCGGCGCGGGACGGGGGCAAAAGGCCGCGCGGCCGAACAGGGGGTACCGGTGCGCGGAGCCAAGCCGCTTGCAGTAGCCGTTGTCGTGCTGCTTCTGGCAGGAGCATCCATCTATCTCGCCGCGCGTCACCGCGCCA
>JAKAOC010000218.1 GCA_021823385.1 Actinomycetes bacterium | reverse complement strand
CGGACGCACCGTCAGCCTCGGCGACGTTCACTCGCTGCACGCGTACTTTCTGCGCCCTGGAGACCCGTCAATCCCCATTCTCTATCTCGTCGACCGGATCCGCGACGGCAAGTCGTTCACGACCCGACGAGTGGTCGCCGTGCAGCGTGGTGAAGCTATCTTCAATCTCTCCGCCTCGTTCCAGAAGCACGAAGAGGGCCTGGAGCATTCGACCCCGATGCCGAATGTGCCCACCCCCGACATGCTCCCCACCTTCAAGGAACTTTTCGCGCCGGTCGCGAGGCGCATGGGCGAGTGGTACTCCCGACCACGGCCGCTCGACCAGCGCTACATCGGCGAGCCAAACATGGTAAGAACATCCGGCCCACGTCCTCCGCGGCAACAAGTATGGATGCGCGCGGACGGCATCCTTCCCGACGATCCCCTGCTCCACGCGTGCGTGATCGCCTACGCTTCCGACATGACACTGCTCGACTCGGTAATGATGCCGCATGACATCGCTTGGGACCAGCCAGGGGTTATGGGGGCGAGCCTCGACCATGCGATGTGGTTCCATCGAACCTTCCGGGCCGACGAATGGTTCTTGTACGATCAGGAGAGCCCTACCGCCTCCGGATCCCGGGGCTTTGCCCGCGGCCAGATCTTCTCGCACGACGGGCGGCTGGTTGTCTCGGTCGTCCAGGAAGGACTCATCCGGGTAAAGCGTTGACGCGCCTCAGGCCGCGATCCCTGAGGGAACGCTTTCCGACTCGGCTTCCCTGGGCGCGATCATGTGCTCGGCGGCGAGGTGGTAAGCGGCGGCCACCAGCGGGGGCGAGCTGAACAGGAGCATTGAGACCACGGCGCCGGCGGGCTCCGCAATCGCTGTTATCGCCAAGGGCAGGGCGAAGGTGACAACGGCCAGGCGCGCCGCCCGCCCCGGAATCTTGTAGCCAACCACACCGAGCGCAGCCATGAGCACGACGCCCGCGATGTCACGCGCGGGTCCATAGCTGTGCTGGAAAATCTGCACGGAATGAACCCCGACCAGGGTCAGGGCATCCAGCGCAATGAGCGCAATAGCGGCAACCAAGAGCGCCCGTAAAGCCATGCGTGGCCTTAGCCAGCCAAAGAGGGCAAGCGCCCCGAGGGGCACCGTCCAAGCCGCGATCATGCCGATCGCAGCCCAGCCCCCAGGGTTGTCGAGCGCCGCGCCTGCCATGAATACTGCCGACATTGCTGCAAAGACCAGAACGATGCCGAGACCGACGCGGCGCAATGCCAGCGCTCGGCCCAACGCATCGTCATGCCGGCTCACAGCGAAGGCGGTTGGCATTCCCAGTGCGGTAAGTGGGAACACAAGGACCAGCAACCCCATCTCGGGATCCTTTCACCTTGGCTCGAGGAGCTATGACCACAGCTCCCGACCCCAAGTTATGGTGATGCGAGATCCTCCTTCCAGGGGATAACGGCACATTACGCGTGGCAAACGTCCCGCTCCCGAGAGGCCGGCGCCGGGATGCGAAGAAGGGCGCCGGTCTCCCGGCGCCCTTCCGTTGATCCCTTATCCAAGATGCTTCAGCGCTGATCCATCCGGACGTACTTGCGCTCGGGCTCTCCGTCGTAGACCTGCCGCGGCCGGACGATCTTGGAGTCCTGGTCGAGAAGCTCGGACCAGTGTGACAGCCATCCCGACATGCGCGGTATCGCAAAAAGCACCGGGAACATGTCCACGGGGAAGCCCATGGCCTGGTAGATAATTCCGGAATAGAAGTCGACATTCGGGTAGAGGCGCCGCGAAATGAAGTAATCGTCGCTTAGGGCAACTTCCTCCAGCTTGAGGGCTATGTCAAGCAGAGGGTTCTTTCCGGTGACCTCGAAGACCTCGTCCGCGACGCGCTTGATGATGCGCGCGCGTGGATCGTAATTCTTGTAGACGCGGTGACCGAAGCCCTGCAGCCTTCCACGGCCCTCTTTGACGGACTTCACATAGTCCTCGACGTTATCCATCGAGCCGATCTCGGTGAGCATGCGCACCACTGCCTCGTTCGCCCCTCCGTGGCGGGGCCCGTAAAGGGAGGCTGCGGCAGCGGCAGCGGATGAGTACGGATCAGCGTGCGCCGAGCCTGCGGTCCGCATGGCCGTGGTTGAGCAATTCTGCTCGTGGTCGGCGTGGAGTATGAAGAGGACGTCGATCGCCTTGACCAGCGCCGGGTTCGCGTTGTAGTGCGGCTCGGCGACTTTCCACATCATGGAGAGGAAGTTCGCAGCGAAGGGGAGGTCATTATCGGGATAGACGAAGGGCATGCCGACGCTGAACCGATGTGCCGCCGCGGCAAGCGTCGGCATCTTGGCGATCAGCCGGACGATCTGCTTCTCCCGGGCCGCCGGATCGAAGATATCCTTGGCGTCCAAATAGAAGGTGGACAGCGCAGCGATCGCAGATACCAGCATCCCCATCGGGTGTGCGTCGTAATGGAAGCCTTCCAGGAAGCGCTTGCGCACGTTCTCATGGATGAAGGTGTGGTGGGTGATGTCGGAGACCCACTTCTTGTACTCCTCCTCATTGGGAAGCTCCCCCTTGAGCAGGAGGTAAGCCACCTCGAGATAGGTGGATTCCTCAGCGAGCTGCTCAATCGGGTATCCGCGATAGCGGAGAATTCCCGCATCTCCATCCAGGTATGAGATTGCGCTCTCGGTCATGGCCGTGGTGGTCAAGCCCGGGTCGTGGAACCAAATGCCGGGCAGGATTTTCTGCCATTCCGCCGACGCTACTCCGCCATTCTGGATGGGAATCTCTAGCGACTTCCCCGTTCGGTTGTCGGTGATCGTGATTGTCTCGGGCATGAAGGTCGCCTCCTAAAAGTTCCTTCAGTATCTAGCACCTGTCCGTCGGGCAAAACTCCCGCCCGCAGGCCCTGGCCGGGGGACATGGCACTTGCCTCGCCCTGGCCCGGGCAATACCCCACAATAGGCACATGGGGGGAGATTGACAAAGTCACATTTGTTGATAAATGCTGGAGGTGTCGAGGCGCGGGCAGCCGGTCGCTGCGCCAGCAGGGGGGAGCGCGCCTTGGAAAAGATTCGGGTTTACTTCGAGCAAGGCAGAAAGGTCACCTTCGCGGTGGCGCTTGACTGGCCCGGCTGGTGCAGGAAAGCCGCGGGGGCCGAGGCGGCCCTGGCGGCTATGGAGGCCTACCGTGGTCGCTACCTGGCGATCGCGGAGGAAGCTGCTCTTCCACACGAGTTCGAAGTGGTAGGACACATACCCGGCAACGCCACGACCGACTTTGGAGCGCCGGATGCCGTTGGGCCCTGGGACGAAACTCCGATGGAGCCTGAGGAGATCCAGCGTCAGGCGCTCCTGGTCGCCTCTTGCTGGCGCTATTTCGATTCCACGGCGGACGCGGCTCCTGCTGAGCTTCGCAAAGGGCCACGCGGAGGTGGCCGCGACACCGCAGGCGTCATTTCACATGTGCGAGAGGCCGAGCGGGCGTACGCCTCCAAGCTAGGCATCCGAGTGGCGCCCCGTACGAGTTGGGAACAGCAGCGCTCGGCGCTCGGCAACGTACTCGCCACAGGAGCACCGGGGGGCAAGTGGCCGCCGGGCTACGCCATGCGCCGCATCGCCTGGCACGTGCTGGACCACGCCTGGGAGATACAGGACAAGGGTGGCCTGCTCTAAGGCCTTCGGGCGCAATAGGGATCGGCTTGCGGCTAGGGCCCCTAGAACCGCCACGGACGCCCACTTGGTCACGATCCGATCACTTGGGCACGCTCAGGGCCTTGTCCGGCCACTCAGGGCCTTGTCCGGCCACTCAGCGCAGGCCGACGACGTCTGGGTGCCGCGCGATGGGGCATGCGACGCAGGCCAACCGTACTCGCTCAGCTGGCGGGCCGATCATCGTTGGTATCGGTAAACATTCGTCTTTCTCAGCTCGAATCCGACCCGTTGGTAGAGCCTGTTCGCCGCCTCCCGATCTGGACGCGAAGTCAGATCGACCGTCCGCGAACCCGCGTCGGCTGCCACTTCCAGCGCATGGGCGACCATCTTCTCTCCGATGCCCCCACCCCTAGCGCCCCCGTCCACTACGACGTCTTCGATGATGGCTCGGCTGCCGGTCGGAATGGGAAAGATGACCAAAGTGAGCGAACCCACCATCCGGCCATCGCGCCTGGCCACGAAGAGATGCACGTCCGGGTCCGAAATGATGCGGGCAAATTCCGCGTCGCCCAATGGAGGCGCGGAACGCGAGAGCTGGGGCAGGAGCGCGTTCAGCTGCGCCAGCTCGGCCTGGCCGGCCTCGACCAACTCTTCGATGACGATCTCCTCTTGCATGGTGATCATCTAAGCATCCGACCGGCGTCTCACCGGTCGCGAGTCTGGTCTACTGCGGTCACGCCGGCGGCGGCATTCGCCGCTTCCGGCACGTTGACGATGGCTCGGGCCTCCGTTGACCTTGCCGGATGCTGATTCGACCTTTCCGTCCCGAGGACGCCTCGAAAGTGGTGGCGCTTTGGCGGGCCTGCGAACTCGTCAAGCCCCAAAACGACCCGTGGCGGAACATCGAGCGCAAGATGGCCGACTCATCCTGGGGCTTCCTAATCGCCGAGGACGGCGACGAGGTTATCGGGTCCGTGATGGCCGGTTACGACGGGCATCGCGGCTGGATCAACTACCTCGCCGGCCTGCCGAGCAGGCAGCGCAAAGGGGTTGGCACCGCGCTTATGTGGCGGGCGGCCGCGTTCTTGCAGCAGCGCGGCCGCCCAAAAATCAGTCTCCAGGTGAGGGATGGGAACGAGGCCGCTCTCGCCTTTTACGCCTCCCTTGGCTACCAGGATGAGCCGGTCACCTCGCTGGGCCTCCGCCTGCAGCGTGATCACTGAGCCGGAGCAGGTCGCGGACAAGGTGCGAGCGAATGCCCGGCGTTTCTCCAGACCCCTCTTCGCACCGCGCTAAGGTGGTATGTATGGCTGAGATCCGCTGGTTCGCACGTCGCCCTCCCAAACCAGTCCGGCCCCTGCTCATTGCTGTTTTCGACGGTGAGGACGACCCTGCACGCTCGGGATTTCTGGCGCTCAGCTTCATGCGTGACGCTTTTGACGCCGAGAAGATCGCCGAGATCGACGTCGATGCTTACGTCAGCTACGACGAGGCCC
>JAKAOC010000217.1 GCA_021823385.1 Actinomycetes bacterium | reverse complement strand
GGGGAACTCCTCGGCCAAGGCCGCATTGACCTTGGCGGCAACGGCGTCGTTGGCGGCGTAGCGCTCGGCCTTGCTGGAGATGGCGTTTGCTGCGCGCAGCTCCTCAACGGCCAGCTCTTCAACGCGGGCGGCCAGCTCGGGGGTGTAGTCGCTCACCGAAATGTACTGCATCGGCTCGACATGGCCGACCGCCGCAGCCAGCTCACGCTGAAGGGCGATCGACTCCCGAATCCATCCCTTGGCCAGTTCCAGACCCTCGGCAATGACCTCCTCGGTCACCTTGGGGGCTCCACCCTGGTAATTGTCCCAGGACGACTCCGTGCCGCCGGCCTCGACCATGATGATGCCGATGTCGCCCGTGTTGGGGCCCTCGGTCACCTCGCGCCCAGCCACCACGAGCTCGAAGGACGATGTGTCACCCTCCTGATAGGTGGGATGCGGGCTCCACTGCCCCTCGGCGTTATAGGCGATGCGCACAGCGCCAACCGGGCCCTGGAAGGGGATCCCGGAGATCATCAGCGCAGCCGAAGCAGCGTTGATAGCCAGAACGTCGTAGGGATTTTCCTGGTCGGCTCCGAGAATCGTACCGACGACGTGCACTTCGTGACGGAAGTCGGAGGGGAAGCAAGGACGAAGCGGCCTGTCGATCAGGCGCGCCGCCAGGACGGCGAAGTCCGTAGCCCGGCCCTCGCGGCGGAAGAAGGAGCCGGGAATCTTGCCGGCTGCATACATCCGCTCTTCGATGTCCACGGTGAGCGGGAAGAAGTCGATACCCTCGCGCACACCCTTGGCGGCGACGGCGGTGGCGAGAACCATGGTGTCGCCAAGGCGTCCGACGACGGCTCCGCCGGCCAACGGGGCCAGCTTGCCGGCCTCGAACGAGATGGTCTTGTCGGAGCCGGAAATGGCCCGCTCGACCTTGATTGGGTTTGTCATGTTTCCTCAGGTTGACGTGCGCCTCAGCCACTCTGGCACGGCGCTTGAACAGGTATGTTAAACGCTCATGCGGCTGCGGCCCGGCCTGTATCGGCTCTCCCTGCAGTTCCCAGTTGAGCATGTCTCGGAATTCCTAGGCATGCTCAACTGGCAGCTGCAGAAGCAATACGGTGCGACTTCGCACAGAGCGGCAAGCCACGCCGGCAGGCGCATAAAGCGTTCCGGGCCATCTTAGCCTCCGGATGCCCTGATGTGGGCCGATAGGGCCCCGTTGAAACGCGCGGGGCCCGACGGCTCGACCATACGGTCGGCGTCGGGCCCCGCCGGGGACAAGCGGATCGCTCTGGCGGCGATCCGCCCTTTATTAGTGGTTATGCGCCTTCCGTTGCCGCCCGATTAGCAGCAGCGTTGGCGACCGCGGCCTCGCTCTCCTCCGTGCGGCGGCCGGAGGCCACGCCCGCATAGAAGAAGATGAAACCAGCGACGGCGACAACGACCAGGTCGAGCGGATACTCGATTAGGCCCTTGCCATGGTTGTAAGGCGCCCCGAATGCCGAGGAGCCAAAATAGGTCATTGCGAGCAGGAAGACCAGGTAGAGCACCAGCCAGGCCGCACTCTTTATCGATGCCCCGTCAACCTTTTGCAGGCTGGTGCCCGAGCGGGAGGCGGCAATGGCATAGATGATGGTTCCAACGAGGATCGCCACAACCAGCTTCCAGTCGATGTTCCAACCGGTCCAATAAATGATCAAGGTACCCATGACGAATGCCAGCGGCGAGATCACCGAGAGACCACCAAGGCGGAACGGCCGGTGGGCGTCGTCGTGGGTCTTCCTCAAGACGGATGCCGAGATCGGGCCGATCATGTAGGTGAACACAGTCGCCGCCGAGATGACGCCGACCAGGCTCTGCCAGGTTGGGAACGGCAACAGGGCCAGGACGCCAACGATCAGGGTGGCAATCAGTCCCAGGAACGGCACCGACGAGCGCGGATTCAGCTTCCTGAAGACCGGATGCAGATACTTGTTGTTGGCAAGCGCATAGACGACGCGCGCGGTCGAGGCAAGGTAAACGTTGCCCGTGCCCGCCGGTGAAAGCACCGCGTCAGCGTAGAGCAGCGTCGCCAGCCATCCCAGACCAAGCGCACTCGCCACCTGGGCGAACGGCCCGCTGAAGTTAAGCGCGGCCCAGCCCTTGGAAAGATCCGCGACCGGCACACCGATGATGAAGACGACCTGCAGGAGGGCGTACAGCACGATCGCGATGGCGATAGCGGTGATGATCGCACGCGGCGCATCCCTCTGAGGGTTACGCGCCTCGCCCGCCAAATCGACCGCCTGGCGGAAACCCAGGAATGCGAAGACGACGCCCGAGAGCGCCACTGCCTTCAAGATCCCGGTGACACCGAAGGGTGCGAACCCGCCTGGGATCGACGCCGAGGTTGCATGGTAGCTGAGGTTGCTCCAGTGCGGCGCAACGAACAGGAACACAAGCACCGTAAGGGTGGGCATGATGAACTTGATCGAGGTCACCACGGTGTTGGTCTTGGCAAAAGCCTTGACCCCGTAGTAGTTGATCAAGAAGAAGATCACCAGCAATACGGCCTCTGCAACAAAGCGTGCGAGGGTGCTGCTGGCAAAGCTCGGGATGTAGTGCTCCGCATACTGCACCACGGCCTCGGCTTCAATTGCGGGTACCGTGGCGTAGGCAATAAATGCCGCCCAGCCCATCATGAAACCCGTCAAAGAGCCATGGGTGAAGTGCGGGTACCGGGCAATGCCGCCGGCCTCCGGAAGCATTCCGGAGAGTTCGGCATAGACCAGGCCGATCAGTGCCACTGCCGCGCCACCGATGAGCCAGGAGACGATAGCCGCCGGCCCGGCGTCGTTGGCAGCGTAAAGCACGCCGAAGAGCCAGCCCGAACCGATAATCGCGCCCAGACCCGCCATTGTCAGGTCAAGACGCGACATCTCTTTCTTCAGGCCCACAGGGCTCCCCACTTCTGATTTCATAGTTGATTCCTTTCAGGCGGTCTCCCCCGGACCACCGAGCCAGAAATTATCACTCTGAAACTCACTTATGCGCGCGCGAAGTCATGCGGATGGCCACTTTCGACCAATATTCACATTTAAATGCAAAAACCCGGGCCTGAAGCCCGGGTTTCGTTGGCCGAAAGGAGCCCTAGCGACGGATCCCGAGACGCGCGATCAAGGTGCGGTAACGCTCGACGTCCTGATCCCGAAGGTAGTCAAGGAGACGGCGCCGCTGGCCGATCAGCATCATCAATCCGCGGCGAGTGTGGTGGTCGCCCTTGTGCGTGCGCAAGTGCTCGGTCAGGTTGGAGATGCGGGCGCTGAGCAGCGCAACCTGAACCTCGGGCGTGCCAGTGTCGCTCTCGTTCTGCCCATACTCTGCGATTATCGCCTTCTTGTCAATCATTTCCAACCTTAAGCGTCGCGTCCTGGAGGCGCACTTGCCGATACGGAGAGAACATCTTAGAGCCTGCCCAGGATTCTGCTACCGCCATTGCTCTCTCACCATGGCCACGTCGTGCTCTATCTGCTCCAACAAGTCGGCACTGGTGGTGAAGGCTTCCTGGACACGCAGGAAACGCTGGAAGCCAACGGAGATCTCCCGCCCATAGAGATCGCCCGCGAAGTCGAGAACGAAGGCCTCTATCAGCCGGTCCCCTCCCTGCGGGTAGTAAGTGGGCCTCGTGCCCACAGAAATCGCCGCTGCCGCCTTGGTGAGGCCGAATCGGACCCACCCCGCATAGACGCCGTCTGCGGGTAAAAGCCTGGCCGGCGAATAGGCGACGTTGGCGGTCGGAAAGCCGAGCTCCCCTCCACCTCTGCCATCTCCCGAGTTGACGAGTCCGGTGATAAAGAAGTCCCGGCCCAGGAGCTCGTTACCCAGCTCCACCTCTCCCTTGGCGATCAGGCTTCGGATCAGCGTCGAGGAGATGACGATCTCGACCCCGTCGTCATCATGGCCCAGCGCCTTGCGCACCCGTGCCGCCTGCCTTCCGTCCGTCATGACGAACGGGTCGGCCTCGACCACGAATCCCAGGCTGGCCCCCAGGTACCTCAGGAGATCGACGTCGCCGCCCCGCCGGTGCCCGAAGCGGAAGTCCGGCCCCACTACCACGGCCTTGGCGCCGAGTTCCTCGACGAGCGTCGAGCGGACGAAGTCCTCCGCGGACTCATTGGCACGCGCTTGGTCGAACTCGACCAGGTAGCAGAAATCGACACCCACCTCCTCGAACAATGCGAGGCGCTCCTCGAAGGAGTTGATCAGCTTGGGCGCGCTCTCCGGCCTCACCACCGAGGCGGGGTGCGGATGGAAGGTGACCGCAACGGATGGAATTCCCATCGACGCCGCGAACTCGATGGCGCGGCTGAGAAGATGCCGATGGCCCCTGTGGACTCCGTCGAAGGTTCCGATGGTTATCGCCGAGGCGGATAGCGGGAGCTGCCTTGCCGGCGTGATTACCTTCATCTGCCCTCGAATTCCCTGTTCCGGTCTATGCGTTCCACCACTAGATCCTAATGGGGCCCGATAGCCCAAGCTTGGTGGAGGGAGCTCAGCCGGCCAGCACCATCTCGGCCACAAGGCTGCCCGAACGCATTCGGTAGATTCCTACCGGCTCTTGGCTGCCAAGGTCCGCCCGCTCCCTCGGCGCACCAGCGAACAGGACCGCCAGGTGCCCCTCGCGCCCCGCCTCCAGGCCCGCGGCGGCTGCGGGAATCGGGTGGCCGTGGCGCGCCGCCTCCAAGGCCACCCCATCGATGAAGCCGATGGCGAACCCCTCGAGCACTACCCACATGGGAAGGAGGCTCGAAGGGGAGAACTCCTCCAACGGGACCGCATCGTCGATGGAAAAGCCGTCCGAATAGGTGCGCCGCAGCTCGCTCAGGTGGCCGACGGTCCCTAGGCGCTGCGCGATTGCCTCCCCCAGGGAGCGGACGTAGGTGCCCCGGGAGCACACGACCTCCAGGCTCAGGGCATCTTCACCCTCGACGGAAGTTATCCCCAGTTCAAAAATCTCGACTTCGACCGGGGCCAGATCAGGACGCTCGCCGCGCCGCGCCAGGTCATGGGCGCGCACACCGGCAACCTTCTTGGCCGAGTAGACCGGCGGCTGCTGCAGCTGGCGTCCAGTCAAAGCGCGGGCGGTATCGGCGAGAATTGCCCCCTCCAGGAGCGGCACCGGCTTGGT
>JAKAOC010000216.1 GCA_021823385.1 Actinomycetes bacterium | reverse complement strand
AGCCAGTACCCCTTGCCATCGGGAGTTGCGGCCATGCCCACGATCGGCTTGTTGAGCACCGTCCCGCCCATGGACCCGTAGAAGTTGGCATCCCCGAAGCTGAACACGCCTCCGTCGGAGGCGGTCATCCAGTAGCCCAGCCCACCCAGGCCGGTTCCGGAGATCACCGCCAGGGAGGCCTGCATTGCGGATCCCAGTGCGAAGGCGAGTGCCCCCGGCAGCAGGTTGGCGGAGATGTTCTCGGCGGCGCCCTGGAGCGGTCCCAGTGAAACGCTGCCGGAGATGCCCGCAGCCGCTTGCGCGCTGGAGACCGTGCAGTTGAAAAGGGTTCCGCCCGAGGAGGGGGCGCAGGCCGTCCCACCGAGGGATACCGAGGCGGCCGGCACCGGGCTGAGCGTGACCTGCATGGTGAACGCCGAGGCGGCGCGTGGTCCCGAGATCCCTGCCAGAGCGGGGTCGGGAGCCACCGAGATGGGCCAGGAGCTCGCCTGACCGGGTGGGATCCTGGCGATCGTCAGGCCTCCGTCGAGCTGGATCGGCGGGGGAGCGGCGGGAGCCAGTGCGGCGATGCCGGTTGCCCAGTTGTAGGGGTAGGCGGGGGAGCCGGCGAACTCGGCGGCGCCATAGAGCACCCCGGTGGTGGGATCGAGTGCCATGCCGGAGTAGTCGCCGAAGCGGTTGTAGGGGCAGGGGGCGGACTGGCCCATGCAGTTGAGGATGCCCTGCCCGGGGGCCGAGAGGGCCAGGGGAGTGGCGGCGATTCCGCCGGAGGCCGTGGAGGTGAGTCCGAAGTAGGCGGCCGAGGCATACAGGCCGCCGGTGAGTGATGAGAAGCTGGCCGAGACTGCGGCCTGGCCATCGGGCAGCGCCTGCACCGCAGGGTAGTAGAGGTCCGCGGGATGGCCCTGATAGGTGTAGGAAGGATCGATCTGGCCGGTGACGACCGGGGTCCCCGAAGGCGGGATCGACAGCCTCACCAGCCGGGCGGTGCTAAGGGCGGGCTCGCCTCCGGCCTGGCCCGGGTTGGGGACCGTGTCGTTCATCGCCAGCCAGGCGGTCTGACCCGAGACCGAGCCGGAGATGATGCGGTCGTCGTCGGCGTCGATGATGTCGGTCGAGCCGGCCTGGGGCTGGGGGATTCCCCAAGGGTCCGCCTGGGTCGGGGTCATCGACAGGTTCACCTCCGCCTCGCAACCCAGCTGGCCGGCCTGGTAGCCGGCCGGGCAGGAGGATGCTCCGGGGATCATCTCGTCCACGACCAGGTTCACGTTGGAACCGAAGCTGGCCGAGACCGGGATGTCCGGGGAGGTGTTCCCGAACAGGTAGGCGATCTGCCCACCCGGATCGGAGAGCGGGAAGGCGGCCGGCACCGGGTACAGCTCGTAGCCGACACCGCCACCCGCGCCGCTGACCACCTGCGAGGCGCCGGTGGGCGAGTCGAGCAGCGCCTTGGGGAGCGTGAAGACCTGGCTGCCGTCGGTGGAGACCGTTGGGGAAAGCCCGCCTGGATAGTCGGTGGCCGAGAGCAGGACGGTGGAGGAGTCCTGGCCGATCTTGGGCTGGTCCACGGCGTTCAGGGTGGCGGTGGTCGAGCCCGCGGTGGTGTCCTGGGGCAGCACCCAGGTGGTTTGCCAGGGAGCGGAGGTGTACCCGGCAACCGCGCTGGTTACGACCATGGCGTCGCCGATGCTGTAACTGCCTCCGGCGCCGACGTTGACGCTGCATGCGGAGGTGAAGACGTACATCATCGAGACGTAGAAGCGATTGGCCGCGGGGTCGAAGATGCCCCAGGGGTCCGTGATGTTCATGTCCTGGGGACCGCTCGCTCCCACGCACTGTGAGAGGCCCGCGGCAGCCGGGCTCTGCGCGGACGGCGGGAAGGTGGGATTGATCAGAGAGCTGATCAGCATCTGGGAGAGGGTCGCCCCGGATGAGCTGATCACCTTGACCATCCCATTGGTCAGCTCGATCGCCTCGCCCCCTCCGGCGGTCATGAAGGTATCGGGCGGGGTGAGCATCACGCCGCCGCTGGCGTTCGCCACGTCCGCAGCGCTGATACCCGGAAAATAAGCGCTCGTGGGAGCGATGGCCGGGGAGCCGGCGGCGGACGCCGGGAGCGGGACCGCGATCAGTCCAAAGACGGAGGCGACGGCGGATGCGCCGATGGTAAACAGCCGTCTGGGGCGCCCGGGTCGCGGTGAGCGCAAGTCATTCCTTCCAACCCTTGGCGCGGGAGCGCACGGTCGCATGCGGCGGCTGGAGAAGGGGCGGAAATAGGGCTCCGCCCTTTTGCCCTTTCCGGGACGGAGGCCCGGTTATGCCGGGATCGTGCCCCGGCGCCGGATCAGCTCTCGGCCTGGAGCTTGGCGATACGGGCCATCAGCCGCGACTTGCGGCGGGAGGCCTGGTTCTTATGGATGATCCCCTTGCCGGCGGCCTTGTCGAGCTTGGAGATGGCCTGGCGGACGGCCTCGACCGAATCCTCGCCGCCGGCCTCGGCGGCGGTGATCGCGGACTTTACGCGAGTCTTGAGTTCGGAGCGCACCGCCTTGTTGCGCTCGTGGCGCCGCTCGTTCTGCTTGTTCCGCTTGATCTGGCTCTTGATGTTTGCCACTTCAACCTCTGTCTAGAAACTTCCGTGCCGGAGCTTGCCGACGGCCGCTCGGGCTCCGCCGCGAAGTGAATAGTTTAGCGCTGTCCTGCGAGTCCCGCCGCACCAGCTCCTAGGGGCGCGAGCTCGAGTCCCATTAGGCTTGGACCTCTAAAGATGATAGAGACCTCCAAGATCCGCAACCTGTCGATCATCGCCCACATCGACCATGGCAAATCGACCCTTTCTGACCGCATCCTCGAGCTGACCCGCGCGGTCGACCCGAGGGAGATGCGCGAGCAGTACCTCGACACCATGGACATCGAGCGTGAGCGTGGCATCACCATCAAGGCCCAGAACGTTCGCGTCAGCTGGAAGGGCCACACCCTGCACCTGATCGACACACCCGGGCATGTCGACTTCGGCTACGAGGTGAGCCGGTCGCTGGCCGCCTGCGAGGGAGTCGTGCTGCTGGTGGACGCCAGCCAGGGCATCGAGGCCCAGACGCTCGCAAACTGCTATCTAGCCATCGAGAACGACCTCGAGATCGTCGCCGCGCTCAACAAGATCGACCTGCCCGCCGCCGATCCCGACCGCTACGCCGCCGAGATCGAGAACGTGCTCGGAATTCCCGCGGACTCCATCCTGCGCGTCTCGGGCAAGACAGGCCAAGGCGTGGACGCCCTCCTGGACGCGGTGGTGGAGCGGATCCCGGCTCCCAAGGGGGATCCCGCCGCGCCGCTGCGGGCACTCATCTTCGACTCCTACTACGACCAGTACCGCGGGGTGGTTTCCTCCGTGCGCGTGATGGACGGGACCCTGCACGCTCACGACAAGCTGCGCTTCATGCAGGCCAACACCACCCACGGGGTCGAGGAGATCGGTGCCCGCACCCCGGTTCCGGTGCCGCTGGACGAACTCGGACCCGGCGAGGTGGGCTATCTTATTTCCGGGATCAAGGACGTGGGCCGGGCGCGCGCCGGCGAGACCGTGACCACCGTCGAGGGCGGGGCCAGCGAGGCGCTCGCCGGCTACCGCCACCCCAAGCCCATGGTCTTCTGCGGGCTCTACCCGGTGGACGGGGACGAGTTCGAGGGCCTGCGCGAGGCGCTCGAGAAGCTGCGCCTCAACGACTCCTCGTTCACCTACGAGCCCGAGACGTCTCTCGCCCTGGGCTTTGGCTTCAGGTGTGGTTTCCTGGGCTTGCTGCACATGGAGATCGTGCGCGAGCGCCTCGAGAGGGAGTTCGACCTCTCGCTGATCGCCACAGCCCCCTCGGTCGAATACCTGGTGCACATGGCGGGCAAGGAGGAGCCGGTGGTGGTGGACAACCCCTCGGAGATGCCCGCCGCGCAGGGGATCACCAAGATCGAGGAGCCCTACCTCAAGATCGACATCCTCTCTCCCAGCGAGTACACCGGCACCATCATGGACCTGTGCCAGACCCGGCGGGGCGAGATGCTCGCCATGAGCTACATCTCGCCCGAAAGGATCGAGCTCACCTACCGGATCCCCTTGGCCGAAGTGGTGATGGACTTCTTCGACGCGCTGAAATCCCGCACCAAGGGATATGCCAGCCTCGACTACGAGCCGGCCGGATATCACGAGTCCGACTTGGTAAAGCTGGACATCCTCCTGAACGCCGCCCCCGTTGACGCCTTCTCCGCCATCATCCACCGCTCCAAGGCGTACGACTACGGGCGCAAGATGACCACCAAGCTCCGCGAACTCATTCCTCGCCAGCTCTTCGACGTGCCCATCCAGGCTGCGGTGGGCGGGCGGATCATCGCCCGCGAGACGGTCAAGGCGCGGCGCAAGGACGTGCTGGCCAAGTGCTATGGCGGTGACATCACCCGCAAGCGCAAGCTGCTCGAGAAGCAGAAGGAAGGCAAGAAGCGGATGAAGAACATCGGCCGGGTGGAGGTTCCCCAGGAGGCCTTCATCAGCGCGCTTCGCTTGGAGGAGGGCAATTGATGAGAACGACCCCGGCCCCCAGGCGCCCGGCGGAAGGCGTAAGGCCGTCTGCGCCCGTGGCGAGGCGATGCGTGGCGAGGCGATGCGCGGCGTAGTCCTCTGGCTGCGGCGCGACCTGCGCCTGGCGGACAACCGGGCCCTCGAGCGCGCTCTGCAACTCGCCGATGGCGGCCCGGTGCACGTCTTTTTCTGCTTTGCCCCCGGCCTTGTCGCCATCTCCGCCAAGCGGACCAGCTACATGGCGGCGGCCCTTCGCGCACTCGACGATTCGCTGGGGGCGGGGATCAATCTCGCCCACGGCGATCCCGGCGCCGAGGCCGCCGCCTTCGCCCGCCGTGTCGGCGCCGAGGTGGTCGTGGCCACGCGGGAGTTCAGCCCCCTTGCCCGGCGCCGCGACGACCGCGCGGCGGCACTTCTCGAGGCCGCGGGCGCGAAGCTGGAGCTGGGGGATTCGCCGTATCTGCTCTCTCCCGGCAGGCTGGCACGTGCTTCGGGCGGCTGGCACCGCGCCTTCACGCCCTTCTATCGCAAGCTCTCCGAGCACGGTTTCGACGCGCCCCACGACGCCCCCGAACCCGAGCAGCTGGAGCAGT
>JAKAOC010000215.1 GCA_021823385.1 Actinomycetes bacterium | reverse complement strand
CGATCTGCAGGCCCGTCCTGGCCAGCAGCGCCTCCGCACGCTCGCGGTCCGCCTCGGAGGCCCTGAGCCACCAGCGCGAGCGCACTTGGTCTATCCCGCTCAAGACGGCCTCGACCAAAGTCATGCCTTGATCCAGCTGCTCGATGGCCGAAGAGCCCCCGATGCCGATCCTCTTGCGCAGTTCGCGCATGTCGCAACGGCCGAGCTCTTGGCCAAGCACCCGGGCGGTGCCCGAGCTGGGGCGGCTGAGGGCCGAAAGCAGCCCGAAGAGAGTCGTCTTGCCGGCGCCGTTGCGCCCGATGACGATGAGCCGCGCGCCGGCGGGTACCGAGAAGCTGACATCGCGCAGGAGATACCGACCCTGTGCGGTCACGTTCACGGATTCAAACTCGATGGCCGCTCCGCCTGCTCCGCCACCATGCATCTCTCCCGCGCCCACGGGCAAGACGCTAGCGCGGCTTTTGAGACTTGGCGCCCTGGCCAGCGGAGTACCGGAACACCGAAGCCACTAGGCCGGGTAGTGCTGGCACAATATTTTGGCAGTGACTGAAGGAAAATTGATTTCCTGCGAAAGTAACCGGCTTTTCCAGCCGATAATTACACTTGAGTAGTTCCGCCTGCCGAAGGCAGCAGATATAACGCCATGAGCACTGCGAACATAGAGCTGGGAAATCACCCGCTATCCCGCGCCTACGGAGCCGTTTCCTCCTCCGTTCAGCTTCTCCTCGACCACTTCGAACTCGACGGAGCCATGCTGCTCGAGCGGGGAGGATATGCAAAGGCTCCGGTCTCGGGTCGCGTGCTCTTCGCCTTTGGGCGCAACTATGGCATCCGCGAAGGCGACGAGGTGCGATCGACGGTCAGGCAAAGGCCGACGCCCAAGCCCGGAGAGACGCGGCCACCCACCTTCGTCGCGGCTCGAGCGCTCCCTTCACTCATATACCTCGCCAATCCGGGCGCGGCGGTTTGGATCGAGGTGAAGGACAACTTCAAGATCGGCCCCATCCGCGTCATGGCCGCACTTTCGGTGATACCCACCCTCCCTCGCATGCCCGAGCACCAACTGGTTCTGTTCGACCCGCTGCCGGCCGACCTTGCCTCCAGCGCGATCGCGTCCGCCCTGATGGGCGTCGAGCCCCTTCTCGCCAAAGTCATAGAGGACTCCCACGTCGCCTACCAGCGCGAACTGCTTACTTCGCAGGTGCTGAGCGAGGCCGAGCGCGATCCGCTCACCGGGGTGCTCAACCGCTTCGGCTGGGAGAGGGCTCTCGAAGCTACCACGCAGGCCGACCGCGGTTCCCAGATGTCTGCGATCCTTTTCGACCTCGACAACTTGAAGTTGGTGAACGACACCGCCGGTCACGCCGCGGGAGATGGATACATCCGCCGCTTCGCCGAAGTCCTGTCCGCCGCATGCCGCCAGGGGGACATCGTCGCTCGTCTCGGAGGGGACGAGTTCGTCCTGCTCGCACCGGGCATGCACCCCGCTGCTGCCAGGGAGTTCTCGCATCGCATCGAAGACCGCCTGGCCCAGGACGGGGTATCGGTCTCCATCGGTTATGCAACCGCCAGTACGCCCTTCGAGATCGAGAAGCTTCTCGCCGAAGCCGACCGCCTGATGTATGCCAACAAGCGATACAAGAAGTCGCTGGTGCTGGCCGGGGCGAACTCGCTCTAGTCCGGGCGATCCGCAAATGGCATTGAGCCTTCGGCTTCCGGTCATTACGGACGAAATCGAGGCAATGGCGGGCCACCACCAGATGCTCGCCGACCCATTCATGGACTTCCTTCTCGACTACCGGCCCGGCGAGCCGTTCGCCGCCTGGGTGGAGCGAGTCAACGCCGTCTCGCTGGGAACGCACTGCCCGGAACCCTGGCTTCCAGGAGAGTTCCTCTTCATCGAGGCGGGCGGAGTCGTGGTGGGAAGAGTTTGGTTGCGTCACCGCCTCGACGCGCACATGGCTGAATACGAAGGACATCTCGGCTATGTGGTGCTCCCCGGTTTCAGGCGCCGTGGATACGCCTCACAGGCACTGGCCATGTCCTCGGCCCGCTTGCGCAAGGTGGGCATCGAAATTGCCGTGGTGACGTGCGACCCGTCCAACGAGGCCTCGATCGCCCTCCTGGAAGGGGCCGGAGCAACCTTTGAGCGCCTGGCGGTCTCCCCCACCATGACCAGGCGCCGATACCTGCTTGCCACGTCCGCCTGAATTTCGGAGCCGACCCACCGGCTCGGGATGCGGGGACGAATAGCTCGGCACGCTGCGGGGGCGTTAAAGGCGCCAGGCCCGCTCCCCCTGTGATGGGACCGGGCCTGGCAATGGGCGTACTGCGAAGGAGAGAGCCGCCATTCTCCGCTCCGCGCCCCACTACTACTCTCGGTGAGTTTTCCCACCACCTTGAGCGACTTTTGGATCTTGGCAGGCCTGCCAGTCAAGGCCGAGATGCAGCTCTACCTCTATTTACGATAGCTACATCGTGACCTCGCCTCGCTCTATGGCGCCGGCCCAGACGGACCTGCCCATCAAAGCACCCCGTCGATCACTTTTTCCGATAGGGGACATAGTCCCTTGTCGCCTTATGCTCCCGGACATAGTCTTTGAGCAGCTTCGATCCTGCGGAGACGTCCCTTCGTGGATCGCAAGTACGGTGCGCCGCCGTGCGCGCTGCGGCGAGGAGGATTGAATGAGCGCCCTTGCACTATCGCGCTGGCAATTCGCAGTAACCATCATCTACCATTTCATCTTCGTGCCGATCACCATCGGCATGGCCCTCAGCCTGGCGATAATGCAGACCGCCTACCACCGCACCAAGAACGAGAAGTACGCGCAGATCGTCGACTTCTTCGGCAAGCTCTTCGCAATCAACTTCGCCATCGGAGTGGTCACCGGGATCGTCCAGGAGTTCCAGTTCGGGATGAACTGGTCGCAGTACTCGATATTCGTCGGCAACATTTTCGGGGCGCCGCTGGCGATAGAGGGTCTGCTCGCCTTCTTCCTCGAGTCGACCTTCCTGGGCATCTGGCTCTTCGGCAAGGGCAAGGTCTCCGAGCGGGTGCACCTCTTTTCCATCTGGATGGTGAGCATCGGCACCATGTTCTCGGCTCTCTTCATTCTCGCCGCCAACTCCTTCATGCAGCATCCGGTCGGCTACAAGATCGACCCCGCTACCCACCGGGCGGTGATGACCGACTTCTTCGCTCTGCTCGGCAACCCAACCCTCATCGTCACCTTCTTCCATACGCTTCTCGCCGCGATCACCACCGCCGCCGCAATCATCCTGGCGGTCAGCGCTTACCAGCTGGCCAAGCACGGCAGGCATCCGGCCTTCTCCGCGGCGATCCGCTTCGGAGTCGTGGTTCTCTTCGTCTCGATGTTCCTGAACGCCTTTGTCGGCCACATCCAGGGCCAGGTGATGACCAAGGAGCAGCCCATGAAGATGGCCGCAGCCGAGGCCCTCTACAACACCCAGACCGGCGCCTCCTTCTCGCTGCTGACCATCGGCAACCTCTCCGATCAGCCCATCTTCCAGATTCGCCTGCCGCACCTGCTCTCGGTGCTGGCCGACAACTCCTGGAACAGCACCGTCCAGGGAATCAACCAGCTGCAAGCGCAGGATGTCGCCAAGTACGGCCCCGGCAGCTACGAGCCTCCGGTGTGGGTCACCTATTGGACCTTCCGCATCATGGTCGGCGTCGGAGGATTGCTCCTGCTCTTCGGGGCCGTGGGCCTCTGGTACATGAGGCGGCGAAGCCTGGACGAGACGCACTGGTACTTGAAAGCCGCGGTGTGGGTGGCGGCGCTCCCCTTCATCGCCAACACCACCGGTTGGATCTTCACCGAGGTCGGCCGCCAGCCCTGGATCGTCTATGGCCTGCTCAAGACCTCGGGCGGCGTGTCGGACCTCTCCGCACTCTCGGTCGGGATCACCCTGGTCGGCTTCACCGTCATCTATACGATCCTGGCCATCGTGGACGGCATGCTGATGTTCCGCTACGCGCGCAAGCCGCTATCCGAGCCGCCTCAATCCGCTGAGTCCGCCCACACCGCGGACCTGGTCTACTAGGAGCAGCGATGGACAACCCAACCGCACTGCAGATCGTCTGGTTCACCCTCATCGCAGTCCTCTGGTCCGGTTACTTCTTCCTCGAGGGGTTTGACTTCGGAGTGGGCATGCTCATCGGGGTGCTCGGCAAGAGCGACATGGACCGCCGGCTGATGATCAACGCCATAGGACCGACCTGGGACGGCAACGAGGTCTGGCTCCTGGTGGCGGGGGGCGCTACCTTCGCCGCCTTCCCCGTCTGGTACGCAACCGTTTTTTCCGCCTTCTACCTTGCCCTCTTCCTGATCCTGGCGGCGCTCATCTTCCGCGGGGTGGCCTTCGAGTACCGGGGCAAGGGGCTGTCGGAGAAATGGCGCAAGTGGTGGGACCTCGCCATCATCCTCGGCTCCGCTCTGCCCGCAATACTCTGGGGCGTCGCCTTCGGAGACTTCGTGCACGGCGTCCCGCTCAACCAGGCCGGCCATTTCACCGGGAACTTCTTCTCACTTCTCTCGCCGTATTCGATATTCACCGGCCTCACCACCGGCGTGGTTTTCGCGACCCATGGGGCGCTCTTCCTGGCGCTCAAGACAACCGGGGAGTTGCGCGAGCGCACACAGAGGCTGGCCAAGAGGTTGGCGCCGGCGGCCATGATTTTCATCTTCGCCTTCCTCGCCTGGACCTACTTCAACGCCAGCCACATCAACGACACCGGCGTCGTGCCCGGAATCCTGCCGGTCGGCGCGCTCATGGTCGCAGTCGCCGCCGTGGTGCTGGTGCAAGAGGGGTACTTCGGGTGGGCGTTCGCCTCGATCGGGGCCTCGATCGTCGGCATCACCGCCACCCTCTTCCTCAACCTCTACCCGCGGGTGCTGGTGTCGAGCACGAACAACGCCTTCTCCCTCACCATCCCGCAGGCGGCTTCCGAGCACTACACGTTGGTGGTCATGACCATCGTGGCGGCCATATTCACGCCGCTGGTGCTGCTCTACCAGGGTTGGACCTACCACGTCTTCCGCAAGCGGATCTCGGCCCCCGGGGCGGAGGGCGAGACGCCGGTGACGACGACCAGCCCGGTCCCGGAGTAGCCCTGCCCGCTCCCCCGACGAACTTGGTGCATC
>JAKAOC010000214.1 GCA_021823385.1 Actinomycetes bacterium | reverse complement strand
AGTCCGCGGCGCTTCGGGGTTATGGCACCACCCCAAACCACGCGCTCTGGCGCATCCCGGGATGCCGACAACAAGAACCAGACCGAGAGTGCTTGAGCGCTCATGCCCCTTGCTGGGTCTGAATCGGTTGGAGCGAGCTGCGCCACCCCCGGTAAGACGATCCGCCGAGTCTCGGGGCCCGGGTCACAGTCGGCGACGTCGGCGCGTGGATTGAGGCTTAGAGCCGGTATACGCGTACGGGCCGCCATCGGGATTGGTCCTGACACCGGGATCGCTCGATGAGGAAATCTACCGCGAGGCGGCACAATTTCTCGAGGAGGCTGTGAAGTCGACACTCAAGGAATCGGGAGTGCAGGTGTGCCCGAGGGCGGTTCAAGGGCGTGCGGCGCCAGTTCTGCTGGAGGCGAGCGAAGACGCCGAGCTTCTGGTGGTCGGGACCCGAGGCGCGGGTGGCTTTCCTGCCCTGAGGCTTGGGTCAGTCGCTTCCCATTGTGTTCATCACGCCACGTGCCCGGTCACCGTGGTTCCTGCCTCGTAAGGTGGGGCGGGAGAGGCGTTTTGGCTGCGAGGTGCCGTTTCGCCGTCCCTCGCGGTAACTCACGGTTTCGATGGAGCGGAGGTGCAGCATCCGACCTCCGAGAGCCGATCCAGCTGTTCCAGCGCGTGGTGGGCTTCGACGTAGGCATCGGCAGCGGGATGCGACTGGCATGGCATCTTGCCAAGTGAGGCGGCGGCGCGGGCCAGCCGCACCAGCACGTCACCGGCGGATTCCCGTGGAATGGTGACCCTGGCTCCCCGGTAGTTGCTCAGGATCGCCTGTATTGCTTTTGGCAACCTCTTCAGATCGACGGAACCGTCGGACTGCCGAAAGGGGAGTTTCCACGTCGTGGGCCTGTTTGCGTCTCCTATATAGGCGAAACAGGGAGCTGGTAGCTGGTACTTGGGGTGTAGCAGTGACGGCTTTGTGGCTTCCAATGCCCCAGGAGCGCCGCTTACATCGAGGGTCGAAATGGCAGCGTCGACGGGCTGCGGACGTGCCCTGTATATTCCTTGCGTGGAAAGCCACCAGAGATCCACTTGTGGTTCGAGTGACGCAAGACCGACTAGCAACCGGTCCCTAAGCCCCCCGTCATGGACGTCTGCCGCGTAGAGCATGCTCCCATCGCTCACAGCAACGGTGCCGACTTTTTGCTCCGCGGCGTAGCGCCATGCCTGCTCCAGTGCGGTCGTGACCGATGGGCGGTTCCAGGCAAGTGTTCCCGGCCTCTTTGTCTCGAGCACGAGCCTCTTGATGCCTAAGTCCGAAAGGATGATGTCTGCACGGCCGATCTGCAGATTGACATCGGAAAGTTGCCAGTCAAGGACAACCGTGAAGAGATCCTCCAAGATGTTTTCGGCGATCTTTTCGACCGGTGCATCGAAGAGAGCCTGGCCAAGGCGCTCAGACCTGAGCGCAACGAATGCCTGCCAGTTGGCCCGAATTCGTTCGGCGCACTTTCGGTAGGAAGCCAACGCTAAGTAGTCTTCGTCCTGAGTCAGCGCCATCGAACCCACCGGCCTCCATTCCCAGTATGGCATCGCGCGATGTTCAGGCGCGAGGCGCGCCGGCTTCTTTCCGGTTTTGCGGCTCCTCGGCTTTTAGCCGGGTTTCCCCAGTCGTGACCACCGAGCCCCGGACCGCGATAAAAGCTGGAGAGCGAGTTTGCTTCGTTGACCCCTTCATGAGGCGAAATAAGGGCTCTTCCGCTTTCAGCGGGGTCTGAGGCTCTCGAGCCGGCGCATGCGCTTCGCCACCAGGAGGGGCTGTCCTTCAGTCGGCTGCGGGACTCGGTTGGGTCCCGTTGAGTCCCACAGGCGCACCGGCCGCGTCTTGCACCCGGGCAAGCCTGCCATCACATGCGCTGTGGCTTGGGGTTTCGTGGTGGACCTTGAGGGACACAATACGAACCTGCCACACGGATCGTGATGGGTGCAGCCAGCCTCGCTGTTAGTTTCGCTTTAGGCGCGACGCCAGAACACCACATACCGAGGATTGACAAGTGATACCACAGTGGTATCATTAGTCAATGGCATTCACCCTTAGAACCGACGCCACTCTCGAGGAGGCGCTCGCCTTCCTCGCAGAACTTGAAGGCATCTCCCGTCAAGAAGTCATCCGCCGCGCGGTGCTCGATCGAGTCGAGCGTACCGGCCACGTGGCACGGGTCGGAGAATCAACGCATCGCATGGTGACACGCTGGAACGATGTTCTGGAGCGACTTGGCTCTGCATGAGCGAAATCGAATACCTCGAACTCGAGGACATCATCATGATGGTTCGGACCCTCGGGATCGGTCCAGTTCGTGATGTTGGTCTGTTGGATTCGGCGGTAAACAGGCCCCGATCCAGTGCTTTCGGTGAGGATGCCTACGCATCGATCAGTCTCAAGGCCGCTGCGCTTTTGCAATCGATGGCCAAGAACCACGCCCTCGTGGATGGCAACAAACGACTCGCGTGGCTGAGCACGGTCGTATTCTGCGATCTCAACGGGACATCGCCACCACTCACCGATGACGAAGCATTCCAACTTGTCTACGACGTCGCGACCTCGCAACTGGACGTTGAAATAATTGCCCATCGGCTCCGTCTCGAATAAGACGAGTCATTGGATAGCTGACGTGCCGTTCGCTGGCCTTCGATACATGCAGCCACGTTCTGTTCACATGATCCGCAAAGCTTGGTCGGCCCAATCGACTGAGCAGCGTGCATGACCACGAGGACGCCGCTCACTTCGCAAAAACGAAGGTGATTTGTAGGCAACGCTGCCGGCACACACGGCGATTGAATCCGTGAACGCACCGTCACGGCAGGCTCGCCTCTGCTACAGGTTCTTCGCCAACTTCGGAGTGGAGGTGAGCGGACTCGAACCGCCGACTTCTCAGATGCGAACGTCAAAAGTGCGGACCCGGTGACCAGGCCATTTGGATAACATCGCAGGCAACGGTCCATTATGACGGGCACTATTCCGCTTACAAGGGCAGCACTTGAGGCCCGATGAGTCCCGGTCTCACCGCCGGTGGTCGCAACATCGAGGGCTCAAAGGAACTAACGGCGGTACCGCAACTCGTAATCCTCACCGGGCAACCACATCGACCCGGCAGGCCTGTCCATGGCCACTGAGAAGTCCCCGCTGATGGCCATCTGGGGTACCCGCTGATGGCCAAGAAAAGTCCCCACTCCTCACCAGTTCAGTAACGCGGTGCCCCTCCGGCCGAACTCGCAGGGTAACGCCGGGCTCCTTCCCGGCGGGGTCCACCGCGAGCCCGGCCTGTACGATCCCGCAGCGGGTTCGGCTTGCGATCGTGCTGCGCTGTTAGGAACGATAAGAATAACGACGGCCGACTTGCAGGTCATCGGCGGCCGGCGTCGGCGAACGCATCGCACTGCGCGAGCCAGGACCGCGTGACCGACGCGAAGATGGCCGGTTCCTCGAGCGGGAGGTAGTGCCCGGCGTTGGCGACGCAGGTGTAGGTGGCGCGATCATAGCTACCTAGCCCCTCGAAGAGGCTCGTGAAGCCGACAACACGATCACGCAAGCCGGCCAGCAGACAGACGGGGGCGTTGCAGGGAGTTGGTGGGGTCTCGTCGGAGAGGGCAAAGCCGTATTGTCGTAGGCCGGCGAGGTAGGTCTCGTCGGTCGGGCCGTTGCGACCCAGGATGCCCGCGATCCGCTTGGCGACCTCGGCGCTCTGGGAGCCGACTGCGTGAACGAAGTGGTCATGGAGACCAATTGGCACTTCGGCCAGCCACCCGCTCTCGGGAGTCGAGGCACGCACGCCGGTGAGGTTTCTGTCCTCGGGGCGGATCCTGAAGCCGCTGCAGACCATCATGAAGCCGCAGACCTGTTCGACGAGGTGTCGCGTCACCCCTGCTGCGAGGTAGCCGCCGTAGGACCAGCCCAAGACGGCGAAGCGCTCGCCGCCGAGCTCGGCTTCGATGGTGGCGAGGACCGCGTCGATGACTGCGTCGGATCTCGGCTCGCCGGGCGGGGAGGCTCCGGTGCCTGGCAGGTCGACGTAGAGACGCCGCCAAGCGCGGTCTTCGGTGAAGACCGGCTCGACCGTAGCGGCCATGGCTTGGTGATCAAGACTGAAGGAGGGCAACACGACGAGCGGGCGACCTTCTCCGTGCGCTTCCACATGAAGCGTCATTGATTCCCTCTGGGATTTAGGGAGGCCCGTCTTCTTTGATCTCAACCCGTAGTTGGCTGGCCTGTTTCGGATTATAGGGGCTCTTCCGCTTCTAGCGGGGTCTGAGGCTCTCGGGCCACCGGCCAGGTAGAGGAATCCGCTTGGGAAGAGGAGTGACACACATAATGGTTAGGTCCCCGGTGGGGGGTTGGGCCTGACTCGAAGTGTGACTGGCCTTGTCGATCCTAGAGACATCCGCAACGCCGTCGTCGGTCTGAAGGGCACCAGCGTCCTTCACTAGAGGAAAAGGCGAACGCCTCGAGCTTTTCGTTAGGGACATCGCTGATCGGGATATGGGCTCCCTAACCCGCTCAAAGCTGAAGAGCCCAAATAAGCGCACCGATTATCACAGAGCAACTGACACCGACCATAGAAATGGCCTCTGACCTGGTGCCCCCCCTGGGACTCGAACCCAGAACCCACGGATTAAAAGTCCGTTGCGCTAACCAATTGCGCCAGGAGGGCATTGCCGCAGCCGCCGTCACGGACGGCACTGCAAGCTCTCCCCAAATTTAGCCCCGCACCGATTCGATGTCAGCCTCGTTGCTCGAAGCGGCATGCGCCGGACACTGCCCTCCACCGCATCGAAGTGCGCGAATTCATTTGGGGTTCAGTTTCAGGCACTAGAACGTCATGACAATGAAAACCTTCCCCCAACCCCCCCGGGGCAGGACGGTGGCCCGCCGTGAATACCAGTTCCACGGGGCACCGCACCCGCCGGCGACTCCCGGTGCGGCGTCGACGGCGCTGCCGCCCCTGGTCGAGAACGTACTAGAGGAGATGATCACCCCGGGTCGCGACGACCACGGGCCCAAGCGGCGTGTGTTGGCGAACACCCGGCTCACTTCCTTGGTCGGGCTGGTTATCTTCGTCGAACTCTTCCTGATCGGTATTACTGTGCCGGCGATCAGCCAGCTCTTGCCGTATCATGTCATCCTCGGCTTTGCGCTTATCCCGCCGCT
>JAKAOC010000213.1 GCA_021823385.1 Actinomycetes bacterium | reverse complement strand
GCTCTTGTGCTCGAGCAGGGCGGCGATCTTCTTATCGAAGTGGTCGGTGACGTCGCTCACATAGTTGAACTGAGCTGATGCCATCAACAGCATCTGCGGGACGACGTGGGGCTCGAAGCCCTCAGCGAGCAGCTCGGGGTAGGCGAAGGGGTTGCGCGCATCGGGGTACACAGCCCGGAGGGCCGCCTCACCAGTGTTCATGTGGTCCGGATGCGAGGCGCCGATGCGATCGTAGTTGCGTTCGGGGGACTGGCTGATCACGGTGTCCGGACGGACACGGCGGATCACCCGGGAGATGTCTTGGCGCAGCTCGTGGCTCACCTCGACCAGACCGTCCCCGTAGCGCAGGAACTCGATCGATGAGACCCCGTAGACCTCCGCGGCCGCAGTCTGCTCCCGCTCGCGGATGGCCGGCATCTCCGAGCGGGGGACCTCCAGGTCAAAGCCACCCCGATCTCCGCTGGTGGCCAAGCAGTAGTGCACCTCCACGCCCTCTGAGATCCACTTTGCGATCGTCCCGCCCGCGCCGAAGTCGGCGTCGTCGGGATGCGCCACCACCACCAGGACGCGCGAAGGGGCCACCAACTCCATGGAATCCATGCTCATGCACCTCTGTCTCTCAGCTTCGCGGCCCACTGGCCAACAGCCCAGGAGACGGATTTGTTTCGCCCCCGGGACAAGGGGATCGCGGCCGGAGCTTTCCAGACTACCCAGCCCCGCCTTGGGCTAGCCTTGGGCCAAAGGCGAAGAGGCAGGAGGAAAGTATGGGAGAGGCGCCCAAGGTCGGGGATGTGGCCCCCGGCTTCACCCTTCGGGACCACAACGGCAATGAGGTGAGCCTGTCGGACTATGCGGGCAAGCGGGTGGTCGTCTACTTCTACCCCAAGGACTTCACCCCCGGCTGCACCACCGAGGCATGCGACTTCAGGGACCTGATCCAGGCGCGCTCGCTCAATGCGGACGCGGTGCTGGGCATCTCCGCTGACCCTCCGGCCAAGCACGCCGACTTCGCGCGCGAGTACTCGCTCCCCTTCCCGCTGCTTTCGGACCCCGACCACGCGGTGATGAGCGCGTACGGCGCCTACGGGGAGAAGCAGAACTACGGCAAGACCGTCATCGGCGTGATCCGCTCCACCTTCGTGGTCGGCCACGACGGCAAGATCGAGCAGGCCCTCACGGGGGTCAAGGCCACGGGGCACGCGGCCAGGATCGCGGCAGGGCTGGCCTAGCTGCCGAGTGATCCGCGCCCCCGCCCGGGACGCGTCGCCGCATCTCGCCGCGGGCTTCTCCGGGGCTGTCCGGGCGGCAATTAGGCTGAGCGTCGATGCAATTCGCAGCGGTCGTACTTTCCCCGCCGGTCCAACTCCACACGCTGCTCTTCGGCTTCCCCGCTGACTGGCTCACGCTTCTGGCCGACGCGATCGAGGTGGCCCTTGCCATCGCATACCTGGTGGGCGTCTCTCGCCTCAAGGCCAAAGGGCGCAGCTGGCCGGTGGCCCGCACCGTCGCCTTCCTGGCGGGGGACGCGGTCATCTTCATAGCCACGGGAAGCGGCTTCGCAAGTTACGACAACTCCGTATTCACGATGCACGTGATCCAGCACCTGCTTCTGATGAACGGGGCCCCCATACTGCTGGCGCTGTCTGGCTCGGTGACCCTGTTGCTTCAGGCGTCCAACCGCCGCACGCAGACACTGGTGATCAAGATCCTGCACTCGCGGGTACTGCGTTTCATGACCTTGCCGTTCATTGCCTGGCTCATGAACTGGTTGACCATGTACGTCTACTTCCTGACGCCGGTCTACAAGCTCTCCATCGAGCATCCCCTCTTCCATGACTACACCCACCTGCACTTTTTGATCGCCGGATTCTTCTTCTGGGGCGCGCTCATCTCGGTCGATCCGCTCCCGCACAAGATGGGCTTCCCGGCCAAGCTCGGCTACCTCCTGTCGGGTATCCCCTTCGGCTCCTTCCTCGGCATCGCCATCATGCAGATGCAAACCTCGATCGACCCCGCCGTTCACACGCTCGCCGACACCCACATGGGCGGCTCGGTGCTATGGGCCTTCGGGGAGGTCTTCACCCTTGCCGCCCTAGGCGTGATCTTCCTGCAGTGGGCGCGGGCGGAGGAGCGGGCGGCGGTGCGCCTGGATCGAGAGCTCTACGGCTGAGCACCGCGACTTTTCCAAAGCGCCGATTTGTTTCCCGGTAGTAACATTGGGCGAAGAAAGCGGGGCCGACGGCGGTCCCTCAACCGATCAGATCGGAAAGCCAAGAGATGGAAGAAGCGGTAATCGTTGCTACCGCGCGCACCCCGATCGGGCGCGCGTACAAGGGGTCCCTAGTCGACTATCGTGCCGACGACCTGGGAGGCTTCATTGTCGACGCCCTGCTGAAGAAGGCACCGGCTCTCGACAGGGCCGAGATCGACGACGTAATCATCGGAGCCGCGAACCACGTCGGAGAGCAGTCGTTCAACGTAGGGCGCAACATCGCCGCCCTGGCCGGAATCCCGGACACCGTGCCCGGCACGACCGTCAACCGGTTCTGCGCCTCCTCACTGCAGTCGATCCGCATGGCCTTCCACGCCATCGCCGCCGGCGAGGGTCATGTCTTCGTGGCGGGCGGCGTGGAGAGCGTCACCCGGAACATGGGAGTCGGCTTCCGTGCCGAAGACCTCAACCCCCGGTTCACCGACCACAGCCGGCCCGACTTCATCAACGAGATGTACATCGCAATGGGCATGACGGCCGAGAACGTGGCCGAAAAGTACGACGTCTCCCGCCAGGACATGGACGCTTTCGCCAAGCTCTCCCAGGACCGCGCGGTGGAGGCACAGGCAAACGGCTTCTTCGAGCGCGAGATCACCCCGGTGACATTGGCCGACGGAACCGTGTTCTCCAAGGACGACGGCCCGCGCGCGGGCACCACCCTGGAGCGCCTGGCAGAGCTCAAGCCGGCCTTCAAGGAGAACGGCAAGGTCACAGCGGGCAATGCCTGCCCGTTGAATGACGGTGCCGCCGCGGTGCTGGTAATGTCCCGGTCCAAGGCCGAAGCCCTGGGCCTCAAGCCCATCGCCCGCGTAGTCGCCTCGGCCGTCAGCGGCATAGCCCCCGAGATCATGGGCGTGGGCCCGATCGAGGCCGTGCGCAAGGTGCTGGCCTTGGCCAAGATGTCCATCACGGACATCGACGTGGTGGAACTCAACGAGGCCTTCGCCGCCCAGGTCCTTCCGGTCTGCCGCGAACTCGGAATCTCCATCGAGGATCAGCTGAACCCCCACGGTGGAGCCATCGCGCTGGGTCACCCCTTCGGAATGACCGGCGCGCGCATCATGACCACGCTCCTGAACGACCTGGCCACGATGGACAAGACCTTCGGCCTCGAGACCATGTGCGTCGGTGGCGGACAGGGCATGGCCATGATCGTGGAGCGCCTCAACTAGCCTTGGCCACACGCTGAGGGCCGGCCGTAGGCAGGCCCGGCAACTGGTTCGTACCCTCCCCCCGGCGCATCGCCCCGGGGGGAGGCTTTATCAAAGGGGTTGTGGGTGGCAGAGGGCGCCAAGGATGCCGCTTCGGAGACACAGGAGCCGGTAACCACCAAGCTGATCCTGGTCAGGCATGGCAAGACCAGCACCACCGGGCAGATCCTGCCGGGCAGGGCCCACGGCCTGCTGCTCGCCGAAGATGGCCGAAGCCAGGCCGAGGAGGTCGCCCGGGAGCTGAGCTCGATCGAGGAGATCGCGGCCATCTACTCTTCGCCCCTGGAACGGGCCATGGAGACCGCTGCCCCACTGGCTGCGGACCGTGGCATGGTGCCGGTGGTGGACGAGCGGCTCTATGAGTGCGATTTCGGCTCCTGGACCGGGCGCAAGCTCGATGAGCTGGCCAAACTGCCCGAGTGGAAGGTGATTCAGCACGCTCCCTCCAAGTTCGCCTTCCCCGAGGGCGAGTCGTTCCGCTCGATGAGCGCCCGCATGGTGGATTTCCTGGAGTGGGTGCACGCCAACCACCGGGGGCGGACCGTGGTCGCCTTCTCGCACGCCGACCCCATCAAGGCACTGGTGGCCCACTGCCTGGGGATGCATCTCGATTCCTTCCAGCGCATCGTCATCTCCACCGCAGGAATCACGGGAATCTCCATCACCGACGGCGCCAACTACGCTTTGTTTGTCAACTCCACTCCGAAGCCGAACCTGAAGGTCTCCTGACTTGTCCCTAGAGATGAACTTCGAGCTGCCCGAAGCGGTCGCCCTTGGCGCGATCGGCGAACCCGGCAACCGGGTTTTCGTCATCCAGATCCGTACCACGCTGGACGCTCTTACCCTGAAGCTGGAGAAGGCCCAAGTGGCCGGGCTGGTGCGCTACATTGCCCATATCCTCGGAGACCTGGACAAGCTGGGGCACCTGCCCAAAGCGTCCCCGGTGGTGCCGCCGCTCGAGCCGCTCTTCGTGGTGGGCGAGATCGCTGTCGCCTACTCCGAACCGGAGGACTCGGTCACCTTGACGCTCACCGAGCTCACCGAGGAGGAGGAAGCGGCCTCCAAGGTGACGGTGCGGATTACCAAGGAGCTCGCCGGCACGCTGGCCATCCAAGGAACCGAGCTGATCGAAGCCGGACGGCCGACCTGCCCGCTCTGTGGCTTCCCGATCGAACCGGAGGGACATCCGTGCCCGCGTACGAACGGCTATCGCGCTCCGACGCCATAGAGCTGCTCAGCCGCGGCGAAATCGAAGTCGTCGGGCGCATGCCCGACAGCTCCAACGCGACCCTGTATGCCAAGCTCACCCTCGAGGGGCTGGAGTGCGCCGCCATCTATAAGCCCGCCCGAGGGGAGAGGCCACTCTGGGACTTTCCCCCAGGCCTGCACCGGCGTGAAGTAGCGGCCTGGATGCTTTCCGAGGCCCTGGGCTGGGAGCTGATCCCCCCAACCATCTTGCGCCTGGAGGCTCCGTACGGCGAGGGCTCCTTCCAGCTCTTCGTCGACGGGGACTTCTCCGAGCACTACTTCACCCTCCTCGGGCGCCCGGAGTTGGCCAGGCACTTCGTAAGGCTGGCCGCCTTCGACCTCATCGCCAACAACACCGACCGCAAGTCCGGCCACGTGATCATCGACACCGAGGGACACATCTGGGGCATCGACAACGGCCTAACCTTCCACACCGAGCCCAAGCTGCGCACCGTCATCTGGGAGTTCGGCGGCAC
>JAKAOC010000212.1 GCA_021823385.1 Actinomycetes bacterium | reverse complement strand
CTGGAGGACGTGATCCGCCAGGCTGCGACCTTTGGGCTCTCGTTGGTGAGCCTGGACGTTCGTGAGCATGCCGACGCCCATCATGCCGCACTTGCCCCGCTCTTCGACCGGCTCGGCGAAGGCGGCTTCCCCTACCAGGACCTGACGCGCGGGGAACGCAAGGCAAGGCTTGCCCGCGAGCTCGCCTCGCTGCGCCCGCTCGCCCCTCATCCACCGCCGCTCAGCGGCGGCCCCGCGCGGACCTTCGACACCTTCGGGGCCATTGGGGAGGCCATCGAGCGCTTCGGGCCCGACGCCTGCCAGAGCTACATCGTCTCCATGACCCGGGGCGCCGACGATCTCCTGGCCGCGGTAGTTCTCGCCCGGGAGGCCGGTTTGGTGGACCTGGCCACGGG
The DNA here is from genome assembly GCA_021823385.1 of Actinomycetes bacterium. The sequence continues at coordinate 4,818 of JAKAOC010000212.1, read as the reverse complement.
AACGGCCAAGGTCGACTTCGTGCCGCTGCTCGAGACGATCGCGGAGCTGGAGAACGCGGGCTCCGTTCTCGAGGAGCTCCTGTCCGTGCCCGCCTACCGGCGGATCGTCTCACTTCGGGGCGACGTGCAGGAGGTGATGCTCGGCTACTCGGACTCCAACAAGGAGGCGGGGATAACCTCCTCGCAGTGGGGGATACACAAGGCCCAGCGGCAGCTGCGCGACGTCGCCCGTCGACACGGACTCGGGCTGCGTCTCTTCCACGGGCGCGGAGGGACCGTCGGCCGTGGCGGAGGCAATACCTACGCGGCCGTGATGGCGCAGCCCTGGGGCGTTTTCGACGGGAGGATGAAGGTCACCGAACAGGGCGAGGTCATATCCGACAAGTACCTGCTGGCGCCGCTGGCGGAGGAGAGCCTTGAACTGCTACTCGCGGCGTGCTTGGAGGCGGGTACGCTCCACCGCCGGCCCCAGATGGGCAAGACGGATCTCAACGGCTGGGAGGCGGCCATGGAGGTGATCGAGTCCGCGTCGCGGCGCCGTTATCGGTCGCTGGTCGACCGGCCCGACCTTCCCGCCTACTTCGCCGCGGCCACTCCGGTCGAGGAGCTGGCCAACCTCAATCTCGGCTCGCGCCCCTCTCGGCGGGGGGCATCCCAGGCGGAGATCGGCTCACTTCGGGCCATACCCTGGGTCTTCGGCTGGACCCAGTCCCGCCAGATCGTGCCGGGATGGTTCGGCGTGGGTTCGGGGCTTCTTGCCGCCCGGCAGGCGGGGCTCGGCGAGACGCTGTCGCGAATGCAGGCCGGCTGGCCCTTCTTCTCCAACTTCATATCCAACGTCGAGATGACCCTGGCCAAGACCAACCTTCGTGTTGCCAGGATCTACGTGGATTCGCTGGTCCCCAGCGAGCTAAGGCATCTCTTCGCCTCCATCGAGGAGGAGTACGAGCTCGCGGTCGAGCAGGTTCTTGCCCTCACCGGCTCCGCATCCCTGCTGAGCAGCCAGCCGGTACTGGCCCAGACGCTGGCCACTCGGGACGAGCACCTCCTGCCATTGCAGCTCATGCAAGTGCAGCTCCTGGCGCGGGTGCGTGCGACGCGTGAAGAAGGCGGCGAGCCGGACCCGAGCCTTATGCGCGCCCTGCTGCTCACCATCAACGGGATCGCGACCGGGTTGCGCAACACGGGTTGAGCGGATGGGCCGGCGGTTCTCCGGTCCTGATGCGGCGCGGAGCGCCAACTGCTTGACAGGCCAGCTCGCCGGCGGGCAAGCCTCGGTCGCCGTCCCCGTCCCCCGTCCGCCGGCCCTGGGCTTCTCCATCCGCGACACTCGCTTCCCGGAGCTCCAACTGGTGCCGGCCGTCCTCGCCATCGTTACGGTAAGAGCGGCGCGAATGGCACGGCCGGTGAAAGTCCTGGTGGCGGCGCTCCGGCGTCGCCACCAAAGGAATGGCGGGCTACCTTGCCCGCAACGGTTGCCGTACCGCTTTCATTGAATTCCGATCGCCGTTAGGCCGCAGAATTGCCCTCGGCCCATCGCTTGGTTCCGTCGCAGACTCGGCGATGAGCGCCGTTCCCCTCGCTTTTACCTTTGTTGAACCGGCCTCATGCTCTACCCGAGGTGACGATAGAGCTGCGGCGCGTAGCGATGGCGTATCGCTGTTGCCGACAGCGGGGTGCCTCTTGGGTTTCCCTGAAGCCCAGCCGCCGCTTGAGCACCGGCCGCGTGATATCGTGACCGGTGCTCAAGGTGGCTGTCCCTAGGCGAGATCGAAGCGGTCCAGGTCCATCACCTTGCACCATGCGGCGACGAAGTCACGAACGAACTTCTCCTTGCCGTCCTCGGCTGCGTAGACCTCAGCGATGGCTCTGAGCTGGGCGTTGGAGCCGAAGACCAGGTCGACGGCGGTGGCGGTCCATTTGGTTCGGCCGCTGCCGCGGTCACGGCCCTCGAAGACGTTCGCCTCCGTGGTCGAGGTCCTCCACTCCGTTCCCATGCCGAGCAGGTTCACGAAGAAGTCGTTTGTAAGCGCTCCGGGACGGTCGGTGAAGACACCGTGCCGGGTCGAGGCGTAGTTGGCTCCCAGGGCCCGCATTCCTCCCACCAGCACGGTCATCTCCGGAGCCGTGAGGTTAAGCAGGCCTGCCCTTTCGATGAGCAGCTGCTCAGGGGGACGCTTGTCGCCGGCGCGCAGGTAATTCCGGAATCCGTCGAAGAGCGGCTCAAGGACGGCAAAGGACTCCGCATCGGTCTCCTCGGCGGTTGCGTCGGTGCGTCCTGGAGTGAACGGGACGGTCAAGGCGATGCCGGCATCGCGGGCGGCCTGCTCGACCGCCGCGCATCCGCCCAGCACGATCAGGTCCGCGAGGGAGACCTTCTTGCCCCCGGTAGCCGAGCGATTGAACTCCGTCTGGATCTCCTCCAGGGGCCGGAGCACCGCGGCAAGCTCCGCCGGCTGGTTTACCTCCCAGTCCTTCTGCGGGGCCAGGCGAATCCTGGCGCCGTTCGCCCCGCCTCGCTTATCGGTGCCCCGGAATGTCGCAGCCGAAGCCCAAGCGGTCGCAGCCAGCCGGGCAACCGAGAGACCAGAAGCCAGCAGCCGGGCCTTCAGGGCGCCGATATCGTGCTCGTCGATCAGTGGGTGGTCAACCGGTGGGAGCGGATCCTGCCAGATCTGGGTTTCGGGCACCCAGGGTCCGAGATAGCGCGACACCGGGCCCATGTCACGGTGGAGGAGCTTGTACCAGGCCCGGGCGAAGGCGTCCGCCAGCTCCTCGGGGTGCTCGTGGAACCTCTTGGCGATGGGTGCGTAGATCGGGTCGACCTTCAGGGCAAGGTCGGTGGTCAGCATGATCGGCGCGTGGCGCTTGGAGGGGTCATGCGCATCGGGCACGGTTCCCTGGGCCTCGGCGTTCGTCGGCGTCCACTGCTTGGCCCCCGCCGGGCTGGTGGTCAGCTCCCAGTCGTAGTTGAAGAGGTTGTCAAGGAACCCGTTGTCCCAGATGGTGGGGGTGGCGGTCCATGCGCCCTCCAGGCCGCTGGTCCAGGCGTCCACGCCTGTCCCGCTGCCGTGGCTGTTTCGCCAGCCCAGGCCCTGCTCCTCGAGAGGAGCTCCCTCCGGCTCGGGCCCGATGTAGCTTGCGTTGACCGCGCCGTGGGTCTTGCCGAAGGTGTGCCCGCCAATGATGAGAGCGGCGGTCTCCTCGTCGTTCATGGCCATGCGGGCGAAGGATTGCCGGATGTAGCCGGCGGCCAGCAGGGGATCGGGGTTCCCTCCCGGCCCTTCGGGGTTGACGTAGATAAGGCCCATGTGGTCCGCGCCGAAGGGCCCCTCCAGCTCTCCATGGCCGCCATGACGTTCGTCGCCGAGCCAGGCCTCCTCGGCGCCCCAGTTGGTCTCGTCAGGCTCCCAGATGTCCTGCCGGCCGAAGCCGAAGCCGAAGGTCTTGAAGCCCATCGCCTCCAGGGCGACGTTGCCGGCGAAGATGATCAGGTCCGCCCACGAGATCTTGCGCCCGTACTTCTGCTTGACGGGCCAGAGCAGCCTGCGGGCCTTGTCGAGATTGGCGTTGTCGGGCCAGCTGTTCAGCGGTGCAAAGCGCTGGGCTCCGCTTCCGCCGCCTCCCCTGCCGTCCGTGATGCGATAGGTGCCGGCGGCATGCCAGGTCATGCGGATGAAGAGCGGGCCGTAGTTCCCGTAGTCGGCCGGCCACCACTCCTGAGAGTTGGTGAGGACTTCGACGACGTCCCGACGCAGCGCCTCGACGTCGAGGGTCTTGAATTCCTTGGCGTAGTCGAACGACTCGCCCAAGGGGTTGGACCGCGGACGGTTCCTCTCCAGCGCCTGCACGTTCAGCTGGTTCGGCCACCAGTCCCGGTTGGTGCGGCCAGGAAGGCCGCCGATCTCGTCTGTGGTGGGCGTCTTGTCAGGCATTTCCATCTCCTTCATCGAATTCCTTCTCCTCGATCGACGTTGTCGCGTCCCGGGGGACGCCGGTCCCCTTGAGCTCCTGGCACGAGGGGCAGTATCCCCAATAGGTGACTTCGGCTTCGTCCAGGAGGTAGCCGTGGGTCTCCGACGGGGTCAGGCAGGGCCGGTAGCCCACCGCGCAGTCCACATCGGCGACGGCGCCACACAGGCGGCAGACGATGTGATGGTGGTTGTCTCCGACGCGCAGCTCGTACAAGGCGGAGCTGCCGGCCGGCTCTATGCGCCGGACCAGCTCCGCTTGCACAAGTGCGGCCAGCACGTTGTAGACGGCTTGGGCCGAGACGGCTCCCAGCTCGGCGCGCACCTGCCTTATGACGGTGTCGGTGTCCGCGTGTGGGCGGAGCGCCAGCGCCGTCATGGTCGCAATGCGTGGGCCGGTGGTGCGGAGCCCGGCGGAGCGAAGCGCTCCTATGAAGTCCTTGGGGGAGGAACCCTCGGCGGTGGTCGCTGTCATCATTGCGCCAAATCTATCACGATTCAATAAATGGATCGACTCCAGTAATATTAATTTTTGCATTTGCTCCAGACCGGAAGTTCGCCACCAGCCCGAGTCCACACGGTCGCGGGCAGAATGGAGGCATCGGGGCCGCTTGTCATCGTGGTCCTGGCCGCCAACGCGACCCCGGCAAGGGTGGGCGTCGCCTTTGGACGCGCGACGTCGAAGGGCCATCCGAATCACCGTCCCGAGGTGGTGCCGAATGCGGCCGCTGCCGCCGGGGGCTTTCCAGGTGGCTCCGGATACGCCTGAACGGGAGATGCTGGCCGGAAGGCCCTTGGCGCCGTCATTACGGGGACCTAGTTTTTCGAGAGCTCCCGTAATGCCCGC
>JAKAOC010000211.1 GCA_021823385.1 Actinomycetes bacterium | reverse complement strand
TCGCCGGGCACCTCTCTGCCATCGCGGATGCGGAGGGGCTGTGGGCGCACGCCCGCTCTGCGGAGATGCGGGCGGACCAATGAGCCCGAAGCCGCGCTCCGGCCTGGGTGTGTTCGAGGGCTATCACTCGGCCCAAGTTGCAGCTACGGTGCGCCTGAACACCAACGAGTCGCCCTTCCCGCCGCCGCCCTATCTTCTCAGCCGGTGGAGCGATGCGGTGGCGGACCTTAGCCTCAACCGCTATCCCGATCGCCAGGCGACGATGCTGCGCCGGGCCATCGCGCGCTTCCACAACGTCGAGCCGGAGACGGTCTTCGTGGCCAACGGCTCCAACGAGGTGATCCAGACCATCCTGCTCGCCTATGGGGGCGGCGAGGGCAAGGCGGCCTCCTTCGAGCCGACCTATGCGATGTACGAGACGATCTCACGGGTCACCGCCACTCCGTATGCCGCCATCGAACGCGGTGCGGACCTGCGAATTGATGGCCAGAGGCTGGAGGCGGATCTGTCCGCGTCCGGTGCCTCGGTGATCTTTGTCTGCTCTCCCAACAACCCGACCGGCATGGCCGAAGACCCCTCGCTCCTGGCGCGGCTGGCCGCGGATCCGGAGCGGCTGGTGGTGGTCGACGAGGCCTACGGGCAGTTCTCGCCCCTCAGCATGGTTCCCGAGGTGGCCTCGAGGGACAACCTCGTTGTGGTGAGGACCTTCTCCAAGGTGTGGTCCCTGGCGGGCATGCGCATCGGTTACGCGATCGCGGCTCCCGAGGTTGCGGAGGTTCTCTGGAAGGTCGCCCTTCCGTACCATGTCGACTCCTCCAAGCAGCTCCTTGCCCTCTACAGCCTCGACTACGTCGCCGAGATGGAGGAGCGGGTGGCTCAGCTGGTGGCCGAGCGCGAGCACCTTGCGCAGCGGCTCTCCGGCCTTGCCGTCCAGCAGTGGCCCTCTGCCGCCAACTTCATCCTTTTCCGCCCGCTCCGGGTCGATGCGGGGCGCCTTTGGGAGCAGCTGGTGGAGCGGGGGATCCTGATCCGGGACTGGTCCAAGTGGCCGCGGCTGGAGAATTGTCTGCGGGTGACGGTGGGAACCGAGTCGGAAAACCGCGCCTTCCTGGAGGCGCTGGAAGAGCTTTTGGCCTAGACGCCGGCCGGTGGCCCGGCCTTGAAGGGAGTTCGAGCATGGCTAGGACGGCACGCGCGGAGCGCAACACCGCCGAGACCCGCATAGCGGCCAGCCTGGAGCTGGACGGCAGCGGCAGCTGGTCGATCGACAGCGGGATACCCTTCTTCGACCACATGCTGGCTCAGCTGGCCAAGCACGGTGGCTTGGATCTCGAGGTGAAGGCCGAGGGGGATATCGAGGTGGATGCCCACCACCTGGTCGAGGACGTCGGAATCGTCCTGGGCGGGCTGCTCGGCGAGGCGCTGGGCGCCAAGGGCGGGATCGCCCGCTATTCCTCGGTCTCGATCCCACTCGACGAGGCCTTGGTGTCGGTGGCCCTCGACCTCTCCGGCCGCCCCTACCTGCACTACCAGATCGACACCACCTCCATGGCGCCGCTGGGGAGTCCCGCCATGGACCCGCAACTTGCGGAAGAGTTCTTCCGCGCCTTCGTCAACGCGGCCGGCATCTGCCTGCATATCGAGCTGGTGCGGGGCAAGAACGCGCATCACGTCCTGGAGGCGTCCTTCAAGGCGGTTGCCCGCGCGATACGCGCCGCCAAGGTCGTCGAGGGCACGGAGGTACCCTCGACCAAGGGGGTGCTTTGAGCCCGGGCGGCGAGACGGACGGCGCCGAGAGTCGCCCTGTTGCGGTCCTGGACTACGGCATCGGGAATCTGGGATCGGTCGCCAAGGCCCTCTCCGCCATCGGCGCCCCGGCGCGCCTGGTGACCCGGGCGGCGGACCCCTCCGACTTTTCCGGGGTGGTCCTGCCGGGGGTCGGAGCTTTCGGCGCCTGTGCCCGCGAGCTGCGTCGCTACGGCTTCGACGAGGTGGTAATGGCTGCACTCGCCGGCGGGATTCCTCTGCTCGGTGTCTGCGTGGGGCTTCAGCTTCTATTCGAGGGCTCCGAGGAGTCGCCCGAGGCCGAGGGCCTGGGCGTCCTTGGCGGGGTGATCCGGCGCTTCGAGTGCGACCTGCCGATACCCCAGATGCAGTGGAACCGGCTGCGCCTGACCGCGGTGGGGGAGCGCTCGCCGCTCTTCGAGGGCCTCGGCCCGCAACCCTGGATGTACTTCGTGCACTCCTTTGCGGCGCCGCTGGTGGCTGAGACCTCCGCGGCCGCCGACTATTGCGGCGAGTTCACCGCGGCGATCGAGCGCGGCAACCTGTTTGCCACCCAGTTCCACCCGGAGAAGTCATCCGGCCTGGGGCTGGCGATGCTCTCGAACTTCGCGCGCATCGCCGCGGAAAAGGGGTGACCATGGAGTTCGTTCCCGCCATCGATCTTCTGGGTGGCCGCTCGGTGCGGCTGGTGAAGGGTGACTACGCCCAGGCCACCGATTACGGGGACCCTGGGGAGCAGGTGGACGAGTTCATCCGGGCCGGGGCCGCCTGGATCCACCTCGTGGATTTGGACGCGGCACGGAACAAAGGCGGGAGCAATCGCGAAATCATCGCCGAGCTGGTGGCCGCGGGAGGTGCCCATTTCGAGGTGGGAGGCGGAATCCGCAGCGCGGCCGACGCCGGGGAGCTGTCCGCCATCGGTGTGGAGAGGATGGTGATCGGCACCAAGGCTCTCAGCGATCCGGCCTTCCTGGCCGAGATGTGCGCGGCCCATCCCGGGCGCATCGCCGCCGGCCTGGACTACCGCCGCGTCGACGGCCGGCGCCTTTGTGCGCTGGAGGGCTGGGAGGAGCAGAGCGACGTTGAGCTGCGCAGCGCGGTCAAGGCCGCGGCGCATGCGGGCGTGGCTGCGGTGGTGGTCACCGACATTTCCAGGGACGGGACACTCTCGGGTCCGGACGTGGGGACCTACGCCGAGCTGGCGGCCCTCTGCCATCGGCTGGAGATCGACCTGGTCGCCAGTGGAGGCGTCTCCAGCCTCGCCGACCTGACGTCGCTTGCGGCGATCGGAGGCGGGGGAGAGGTGGGCCTCTGGGGGGCGATCTCCGGGAAGGCCATCCAGGAGGCCAGATTCAAGGTCGAGGAGGCGGTGGACCTTTGCAAGCGGTTCGGGTGATTCCCTGCCTAGACATCGATGCGGGGAGGGTGGTCAAAGGCACCCGCTTCGTCTCGCTCCGCGACGCCGGCGACCCGGTGGAGCTGGCCGCGCTTTACGACCGCTCCGGCGCGGACGAGGTGGTCTTCCTCGACATCACCGCATCGTCCGAGGGCCGGGCGACCACGATCGGGCTGATAGAGCGCGCTGCCGGGGAGGTCTTCGTCCCCTTGACGGTCGGCGGTGGCATCCGCAGCGTCGAGGATGCCCGGGCGATGCTTCGCGCTGGCGCGGACAAGGTCTCGGTCAACTCGGCCGCCATCGAACGGCCCGCCCTGATCGCCGAGATCGCCGCCGAGTTCGGCTCTCAATGTGTGGTGCTGGCCATAGACGCGCGCTTCAACGGCGGCTTCTTCGAGGTCTACACCCATGGCGGGCGCAGGGCCACCGGGCTGGATCTGGTGACCTGGGCGGTGGTCGGGGAACGCCTCGGGGCGGGCGAGCTGCTTCTCACCTCCATGGACACCGATGGAACAAAGGGCGGCTTCGATGTCGCCCAGTTGAGGGCGGTCACCGAGCGCGTGCACGTCCCGGTGATCGCCTCAGGTGGAGTGGGGGTTGCGGAGCACTTCGTGGAAGGCGCACGCGTCGCGGGGGTGACGGGCCTCCTTGCCGCCTCGGTCTTTCACTTCGGCGAGCTCTCCGTGGCCGAGGTCAAGCAGTCACTCCTGGAGGCGGGAATCTCGGTCAGGCCGCCTGGCGGCACCTTCCAGGCGCAAACAGTCAAGGCATGACCCGCCACTAGGCTGGTTGGTTCAGCGCCGAGAAAGTCGAGTGATGCCGGACGACAAGGGGAAACAGCCGATAACCATGCTCGCGGACCGCCTGCTGGTGGCACTACCCGCCAGCGAGGGCGAGAGGCACAGCCGCTCGGGGATTCTCATTCCCGCCACCGCGCAGGTGGCCAAGAGGCTGGTCTGGGCCGAGGTTGTGGCTGTGGGCCCTTCCGTGCGCTCGATCACCGCAGGGGACACCGTCCTTTTCAGCCCCGATGACCGCTACGAGGTCGAGGTGCAGGGAGAGGACTATCTGATCCTGCGCGAGCGCGACATACACGCGGTTGCCTCCGAGCGGATCGTGACCGAGACGGGGCTCTACCTGTGACCACCGCCTTGGAGGCAGTGCTCGGCGAAGTCAAGTTCAACTCCGATGGCCTGGTGCCCGCCATCGTCCAGGAGGACGGGACCGGCGAGGTCTTGATGATGGCCTGGATGAACGAGGAGTCGCTCCGCCTCACCGTCGAGCGCCGGCGCACGGTCTTTTTCTCGCGGAGCCGGCGGGAACTCTGGGCCAAGGGCGACACCTCCGGCGACATCCAGGAGGTGCGATCGCTCTATTACGACTGCGATGGGGACACCCTATTGGTGCGCGTCATCCAGCACGGCAAGGGCGCCTGCCACACGGGCAACCGCACTTGCTTCTTCCGCGAGATAGCGCTGGACTGACGGGAGGCGTGACCGTGGCCGGCATGCGCAGCGGATCCATGAGCCGGGAGGCGTTTGCCGAGGCCGCTCTGGGAGCGAGAATGGTCCCGGTCTTCCGAGAGCTCCTCGCCGACGAACTCACCCCGGTGGCGCTGTACCGGGCACTCGCCGCCGAGGGGCGCCATTCCTTTCTGCTCGAATCGGTAGAGCGTGGCGAGCGCTGGTCGCGATACTCCTTTGTGGGTTCCAACCCGCTGGCATCGCTGCGACTGGACAAGGGCGAGGTGGAGCTGTCGACCGCCTCGGATTGGCTGGCCTCCCTCCTGCGGGATTGCCCCAAGCCGGGCTATCTTGGCGCCTTGGAGGCCCTGCTCGAGGCCCTGTCGGGGCCTAGCCACCCGGACCTTGGGCCGCTGCAAAGCGGGTTCGTCGGCTTCATCGGTTACGACGTGATACGCGAGATCGAGGAGCTGCCCGCTCCCAATCCCGATCCGGTGGGCTTTCCCGACGCCGAGATGACCCTGATCGGTGACATCGCCTGCTTCGACCACCTCTCCCAGCGGATCTTCCTGGTGGCC
>JAKAOC010000210.1 GCA_021823385.1 Actinomycetes bacterium | reverse complement strand
CGCGATGACAAGCAGGCTGGTGCCGATGGCGTCGGGCATCGAGAAGTCGAGCGCGAGCACCAGCGCGGGAACGATGACGAAGCCACCGCCCACGCCGAAGAAGCCGGTGAGAAAGCCTACGACAGTGCCGGCGATGACCACCCGCAGCGCCTTGACGGCCGCGGAGCGGCTCTGCTCGGCCACCGCAATCTCCGCTCCCTCCACGGCGAGGGCCTGCGCTCGACGCGGTCCGCCCACGCCGGCAAAGACCATCCGGGCGCCGATGAAGATCATGAAGAGTGCAAAGAGTAGCAGCAGAAGGTTTGGATCGGCCACGCGGTTGAGAGCAGAGCCGAGCAGCGAGCCCCCGACGCCCACAACGCCGAAGAGAAGGCCCTTGCCCACCTTGACCCGGCCGGCAAAGAAGTGCCCGATGGCACCCGCCAAAGCCGCGGCCCCGACGGCGACGAGCGAAGCGGTCGTGCCAACCTTAACGGTCTCACCTGCGATATAAACGAGCATCGGCACCGCGAGGATTGAGCCGCCGCCTCCGAGCGCACCCAGCGCGCCACCCATCAGGAGGCCGAGAAGAACAAGCACGGCATCCATCATCGAGCCCGCCGCCCATACAAGCTCGAGCCTATGAACGATTTGAAGTTGGTTATACCGGGCATAAATCGGCTTCCAATCGAATTATGTATGCTATCTATTGTACTAATGTACGGACAAATCAACGGACAGAGCAATAAGGCCCTAACCGCCTAAGCCCGGGCCGAGGCGGCGGGGCCGAACTCTTACAGCGCACCAAACAATCGCAGCGACACAGCATTCGAACCAAACGAGGAGAATCCTTAACTTGGACGTCATCATCCTGAACACGCCCGAGCTTGGCGACCGCAGCTACATCGTCCACGACGGCTCTGATGCCGTAGTGATCGACCCTCAGCGCGACATCGCGCGAGTCCTTGACGCCGTGCGCGATCACGGGCTCACCATCCGCGCAGTGGGCGAAACCCATATCCACAACGACTACGTGACCGGCGGGCTCGAGCTCTCGAAGCGCCTAGGCGTGCCTTACTTCGTGAACGAGGCCGACCAGGTTACCTACGAGCGGACTCCGGTGCGCGATGGGTATACCTTCCGAGCCGGAACCTTTGCCGTCACCGTGGTCGAAACACCGGGACACACGCCCACGCATGTCTCCTACCTGGCGGTCTCCGATGATGGCAAGGCCGCCGTCTTCACGGGAGGCTCGCTGCTCTACGGGAGCGTCGGCCGGCCGGACCTTCTCGGCCCGGAAATGACCGATTTCCTGGCCCGCAGCCAGTTCCGCAGCGTGCACAAGCTGGCTAACAACCTCGACGACGAGGTCGAGGTGCAGCCAACCCACGGATTCGGGAGCTTCTGCTCCTCATCCAGTTGCGAGGCCGGCTCCACGTCCACCATCGGCAACGAGAAGCGCTCCAACTTTGCCTTGCTCCTCGACGACGAGGACGAGTTCAAGAAGGTCCTGCTCGCCGGGCTCGACGCCTGGCCCGCCTACTACCGGTACATGGGCCCCGCGAATTTGGCCGGGCCAAGCGCCTACTTCGACGCCGTGCCTGCGGAGTTGGGGCTCGAGGACGTAGAGGCGCACCTTGCCAAGGGAGCTTTTGTAGTCGACACCCGAAGCGCCGAGGAGTATGCCGCGGGCCACATCGCCGGCAGCCATGCCATCCCCCTGGGGAACAGCTTCTCCACCTACTTGGGCTGGATCGTGGATCGTGACCGCGAGGTGGTCCTGCTGACCCGCAACGAGGAGGAGGCCTTGGAGGCCTCGCGCCAGCTTGCCCGAATCAGCTACGACTCGGTGGCCGGCTTTCACCTCATGCCCAATGCCGCTGCGGTCGTCGAGCCCCGCACCCTTGCGGTGGCGAAGTTCGCCGAGCTCGACCAGGTCCGACACAAGGACAGTGTGGCAATCCTGGACGTAAGGCGCAACGACGAGCGGCGCAACTCCTTCATCCGGGGCAGCGTGCACATCCCCATCCATGAACTCCCCGACCGCTTGGGCGAGCTGGACGGGCTGCGCGACAAGGAGATCTGGGTCCATTGCGCCGGCGGATACCGTGCGACGCTGGCGTCCTCGATACTCGCCAACGACGGCCACGCCGTGGTCTGCGTGAACGACGACTACGCCGCCTACTTCTCCACCCACGCCTAGAGCCCCCATAACGCTGGGCGACCCAGAGCCAAGAGCCCCCGCCTAGGCGGGGGCTCTTGGCTCTTTCGGGCCCTCAGGCTCCCGTCGCCTCGTCCCAGAACGGGCGGCGTGAAAAGCACGACCAAACGCCATTGCCACTCTCGGCACTCACCCCGCTGAACTCCTCCCCCAATGCCTCACCGACGCGATCGGGGCTCAGATAGATGGGGGTGCGATCACCATTGCTGGAGACGAAGACCAGGCTGCCGCTGGGTGAGAGCACCCGCTTGAACTCGCGCGGAAAGAGGAACGCGTTGACTGCCACGATCAGATCGAAGCTTCCATCGGCGAAGGGGAGCCTGCCCGCGTCTCCTTGGATCAGCGGCACCCCGTCGCAATCCACCTTGCGAAGCATGCCCATTGCCAAGTCGACGCCGACCACCGCCTCGAAGCGCGGGGAGAGCAGCCCCAGCACGGATCCGGTGCCACAGCCGACCTCCAGGCAACGCCTTCCGGGCAGCGACAGCCGCTCCAGGACCTCGGCGAGCGCCTCAGTGCGGTCGGGCCCGTTGCGCTCGGCCCAGTCAGACGCCATGGAGTCGAAGAGCTCCCGGACCTTGGCGGACCGCTCCAGCGTCCACCCCTCCTCCGAGGAGGCGATCTGCTCGACCACCGCGCGCATCGGGTGGGACCCGTCGACGCCCTCGGGACGGTCGGAGCGCTCGGGAAGGACCCGCTCCCACTTGGTGATTCGCTCGCTCATCCGGCGTCCTTCAGAAATCCGCGCAGCTGCTTGAGCTCATCACGCAACCTGGCGGCATATTCGAAACGCAAGTCGGCGGCTGCTTCAGCCATCTCCTCCTCCAGGGTTTGCACCAGCGCCACTATTTCGGGAAGGTTCATCTTGGCGTAGTCCGATACCGCCTTGGCCCCCTTCCTCCCTCGGCCAAGAGCGGGGACGGGAACAGCCGCAGCCGGGCGCAGGTGCTCGAGAATATCGGCCACCGCCTTGCGCACCGTTGTCGGATTGATCCCGTGCTCGCGATTGTAGGCGGCTTGAAGGCTGCGGCGCCGGTCGGTCTCGGCGATGGCGCGCCGCATGGAGTCCGTGGTCTGGTCGGCGTAGAGAATAACCGTGCCCTGGGAATTGCGCGCGGCACGCCCGATGGTCTGGATGAGCGAGGTTTCCGAGCGAAGAAAGCCCTCCTTGTCGGCGTCAAGGATCGCCACCAGCGACACCTCCGGCAAGTCGAGGCCCTCCCGGAGCAGGTTGATGCCGACCAGGACGTCGAACTCCCCGAGGCGTAGGTCGCGAATGATCTGAACCCTCTCGAGCGTCTCGACGTTGGAGTGCAGGTAACGCACCTTCAGTCCCTGCTCGAGCAGGTAATCGGTGAGATCCTCGGCCATTTTCTTGGTGAGCGTGGTGACCAGCGTCCGCTCTCCCTGTTCGATGCGGGCGCGCACCTCGCCGAGCAGGTCGTCGATCTGTCCGCGAGTGGGCCGCACCACTACCTTCGGATCGAGAAGACCCGTCGGACGGATGATCTGCTCCACCACGTTCGCGGAAGTCTTGATCTCATAAGCAGCCGGCGTGGCCGAGAGGAAGATGCACTGGTTGATGCGCTCGGTGAACTCCTCGAAGCGCAATGGGCGGTTATCCATGGCGGAAGGCAGCCTGAATCCGTAGTCGACCAGTGTCTCCTTGCGGCTCCGGTCCCCCGCGTACTGGCCGTGCAGCTGCGGCACGCTGACGTGGGACTCGTCAATGACCACCAGGAAGTCCTTGGGGAAGAAGTCGAGCAGGGTAAACGGCGGCTCACCCGGTGCTCTCCCATCCAGGTGGCGCGAGTAGTTCTCGATCCCGTTGCAGTAACCGACCTCTCCCAGCATTTCGAGATCGAATTGGGTTCTCATGCGCAGCCGTTGCGCCTCCAGCAGGCGGTTCGCACCCTCCAGCTCCCGCAGCCGTTCGCCGAGCTCCTTCTCGATGTTGCCGATCGCCTTCTGGAGGATTTCGTCGCCTGCGATGTAGTGGGTCGCAGGATAGACGACAAGCTCGTCCATCTCCCGGAGAACCTCTCCGGTCAGCGTGTCGAACTCGGTGATCCGTTCCGGCTCGTCGCCGAAGAACTCGACGCGAAAGGCGCTCTGTTCGTAGGCCGGATGGATCTCGAGAGTGTCGCCGCGCACGCGGAACTTCCCGCGCACCAGGTTGGCGTCATTTCGCTCGTAATGGATGTCAACCAGCCGTCTGAGCAGCGCCCGCACATCCTGAGGCACGCCTCTCTCCACCAGCACCATGCGCTTGGCGTACTCCTCGGGTGAGCCCAGGCCGTAGATGCAGGAGACCGAGGCCACCACGATCACGTCCCGGCGCGAGAGCAGCGCCGATGTCGCGGAGTGGCGCAGCCTGTCGATCTCGTCGTTGATCGAGGAGTCCTTCTCGATGTAGGTGTCGGATGAAGGGATGTACGCCTCGGGCTGGTAATAGTCGTAATACGAGACGAAATACTCGACCCGGTTGTCGGGGAAGAACTCTCGAAACTCCGCCGCCAGCTGTGCCGCCAGCGACTTGTTGGGCGCGATCACCAGTGTCGGCTTTTGCACCTGCTCTATGGTCCAGGCAATGGTCGCGCTCTTACCCGAGCCGGTTATGCCGAGCAGGGTCTGATAGCGGTCCCCTCGCTTGACACCTGCGGCGAGCGAGGCGATCGCCTCGGGCTGATCGCCTGCCGGAGAGTAGGCCGAGACGACTTTGAAGGGAGGCACCGTTCCAGTTTAAGGGCGTGGGGGCCTACCGGGCTTCGGAGACTCCAAGCGCCTCCAGCACCCGGTCAACCTCGCGTTCGAGAGCCTTGAGGTCGCCCGAGTTATCGATCACGTGATCCGCCGCGCGCAGGCGGTCCGCCCTCGGGGCCTGGGCGGCCACCCGTGCCTTGGCGCCTTCGCGGGTCATCCCCCGGCTGGTCACCAGCCGCCCTACCGCCACCTCGGGTGGCACATCGACCACGACCACCGCCTCGAGCCCGTAGCGCGTCACTGCGCCCGTCTCGACGAGG
>JAKAOC010000209.1 GCA_021823385.1 Actinomycetes bacterium | reverse complement strand
GATCTCTTCCTGGCGCCGACGGGGCTAGATTGCGATACGAGGGCGATCTTCACTGAGATGCGGGCTCTCGCTGAACGATATGAGCGGGTTCAGCTGCATACTCATGTGTACCCTGGTTACGCGCCCCGAGCTGACGCCGTCCAACGACTGTACGGCTGCGCCCCGCTGGAGTTCCTGGAAAACGTGGGCTGGGTGGGGGAGAATGTACTTCTATATCACTTTACCACGAAGGACCTCGCTGATGTACAGCGCGTGGCTCAGCAGGAAAGCTGGGTTTCCGTTTGTCCAGCCATGGATATGCGCATGAGTTTCGCCGGCCCTTCTGGGGCACTGCCGCCGCTGCGGGACCTGCTCGATGCGAGCGGACGCGTGTGTCTCGGGTCGTCTAATCAGGCGATGAACGAGGGTACAAACTTGCTGCACGATATGCACATCTGCTGGCTGGCGGAACGGCTTCGCACGGAGGATCCGAAGCGTTGGCTCACAGCGCGTGACGTCCTGTGGATGGCGACTCGCGGGGGGTGCCTGGCGCTTGGCCGCGAAGAGCTCGGGGCAATCGAGGCCGGTATGGGTGCAGATCTAGCTCTCTTCGATCTCGAAGGCATCGAGATGGCCTGCCATGTCGATCCAATTCCCGCTCTGTTTGGCTGGACCGGCTTTACGAGGGCTACCATTGTGAACGGGCGTGTAGTGGTGCGTGAAGGCCGGCTCCTAACGGCGGATCAGGATGCGGTGGCACGTGAGGCCAACCGGTGGTCGCGAGATGTATTGACCATGTCGACATCATGATCACGAGAGACCGGATGATCGATGCCAGGCAGGCTCTTCCGGTTTCAGTGGGGACGGGTCCGGGAGAGCTTGGGCGGGTTGATAGTGGTCGGCCAGGTGGATCGCGGAAGGGGCCGCTCTTTCGTTATCAGAGAGAGTAGTAGATCACCCTAAGGGCTCGCGAGCTAACTATCCGCGCGTGGAGACAGTCGCTGAGGTAGTCTTCGGGTGTGGTGTTGAGCGAGGACGCCCTGCAGGAGCTGTTCTCGTTCATGAACCCCCACCTCGACGAGAAGCAGCGGCGGCTGCTCGCCGGCTCGATGGCCAAGGCGCTCGGTCACGGCGGAGCGACGACGGTGGCGCAGGCGTCGGGGATGAGCCGCAACACGGTGATCGCGGGCAAAAAGGACGTCGAGGCTGAGCTCGAGCCCTCCGAACGCGTCCGTCGCGAGGGCGGGGGCCGCCCCAGGCTGATCGACAGCGATCCCGACCTGCTCACCAACCTCGACGACCTGGTCGCCCCCGACGCCCGGGGCGATCCCATGTCGACGCTGCGCTGGACGCTCAAGTCCACCCGCCAGCTGGCCAAGGCCCTGACCGAGATGGGTCACAAGGTCTCCTCGTGGACCGTCGGCCAGCTGCTCCACCAGATGGGCTACAGCCTTCAAGCGACGGCCAAGACCGTCGAAGGCGCCCAGCACCCCGACCGTGACGCCCAGTTCCGCCACATCGACGTCGAGGCGACCGCCCGCCTTGTAGCGGGCGAGCCGGTGATCTCCGTCGACACGAAGAAGAAGGTGCGACACGAGGTCGCACGTGGCGAGCGTGCTCGCAGTTTGGAGGTCCGGCCTATGCCGGCTGTGTAGCACCAGGTCCGTGCTCAAATGGCCTGGCCCCACCCTCGACGTGCGTCGCTGTGAGGCGGGGTGCGGAGCTCGGGGGAAAGCCGAAGGGCTCCTGTTCCATCCGGGGGTTACGGGCAAGGGGCAGACCGGACGGGTGAATGTGAGTGAACCTCTGTTTGATGTCTCGTTATGCGTGAGCCCTGCTGGATGGGATGTTGTAGCGGGGTGTAGGAGCTGGCCGTTGTGAAGCGGCAGGCGCCGGCCGGGGATTTTTTGTCGGCCGGGTGGGCACCGCCGCCCCCGGGATACAGGAGGCACCCTCCCCGGTCGAATCTCGTACGTGTGGAACGTGGGAACCCCGATGGGGTCCTGCACGCCCGGTGGTGTGCGGGTAAGCCGACCGTGAGGAAGGCCCATTCCCCAGCGGGGGTCGGATGACCTGGGAAGCGAATGCCGGTGGCCGAAAGGCGACAGGAAAGCGACACATCATGGCCAGGGCCTTCACCGGCCGCGTCGTATAACTGGCCGGATACGGGACTTGGTGCCCGGACCCGAAAGGGTGCTGACGCGGGTCAGGTGAGCCTGTGAGGCAGACGATGATCGAGGATGCCCGAACCGACGGACAAGTTGGACGCCGCTGCGGCGACGTGGTGGTGAACGGACCAGAGGGCGACGTTGTCGACTGGCACCAGGTCGACTGGGAGCAGGTCGAGGGCGAAGTACGGCGGCTTCGACAGCGGATCTTCACGGCATCGCAGGACGGGGACCTGAAGAGGGTCCGTAGTTTGCAGAAGTTGATGTTGCGGTCACGGGCCAACGCGCTGTTGTGCGTGCGGCGGGTGACCGAGACCAATACTGGCCGCAAGACGGCGGGCATCGACGGCAAGATCGTGATCACCGGACCTGGTAAGGCTGCTTTGGCTGAACGGGTCCGCTGCCTCGGCACCACCGTCACCTCCCGACCCGTCAAGCGGGTGTACATCCCAAAAGCAGACGGACGAAAGCGCCCTCTCGGGATTCCCGTGATCTTTGATCGAGCCAACCAGGCGAGGGTGAAGAACGCGTTGGAGCCTGAGTGGGAGGCACGGTTCGAGCCGAAGTCTTACGGCTTCCGGCCGGGCCGGGGCTGCCACGACGCGATCGAGGCCATCTTTCATGTGGCGAGGGGTCCCAACCCGAGCCGGAAGTGGTGCCTTGACGCGGATCTGGCAGCGGCGTTCGACCGAATCGACCATGATCGCCTTGTCGCCCAGCTCGGCGCGTTCCCAGCCCGAGAACAAGTCCGGGCCTGGCTGAAGGCGGGTGTGATCGAGGCTGGCCGGTTCGCCCCAACCGAGGAAGGGACTCCTCAGGGTGGCTTATGCATAGCTGCACATAATGCCCATTCTCTAGAGCCCTAGCAGGAAGAGTCCTGGTGATGCGACGCTTTGGCGTCAAGGACATGTCCTCGACAGAGGCGCCACCAGCGGGCAGCGGCAGGTGCCGGTCGAGCGCGATCGAGGGGGCGCATTACGAGTGATCGGCTTCGCGTCGAGTGGTGGCGGCAACCCTGTTGGCGCCGAGCTGGAGGGCTAGGCGCTCCTGGAGCGCCCGGTTCTCGGCACGCAACTTGGCGATCTCGTCCCGATAAAGCCGGAGATGCTGTCGGAGCGATTCGGTGCTGGCCGTTTGGCTCGGTCGCCGGTTGTTCGTGTTGGCAGGCGACTGCCGAAGCTGCTCGATTCGCTCCCGGAGTTCGGGCTGGCGGTAAAGCCAAGAGCGAGATACGCGAGCGGCACGCGCCAGGCCGCCGAATGTGACCGACTGGCCGGCGCACACAAGTTCGGCGATGGCGTTGTTCGCCCTGGCCAATGTCGCGGCGTGGCGAGCTTCGGCTGCCCGGCGTAGGCGTTCGGCCTGATCAAGCTTGGCTGTTTCCATCGCTTTGTTGGGCCTCGAGCGCCGGGATGATCTTCTCGAGATTCGTGAGCACCCGCCGGTGGTTTTCGGCTAGGCGGTGGCGCCCGGCGGCTTCGGCCTCGGAAATGAGCGAGCGGGTGGCGTCTGCCTGCTGGCGGTGGACCGGTAAGAACTGCACCGTGGTCTGGAAGTCGGGGCAGGTCAGGCAAGCATTGGGGTGCGGGCAGTCCTGCTTCGGCGGCCTTCCGCAGTAGCCGTTCGCCAGGGTGTCAGCGACGCGGGCGAGGTTGTGCTTCAGCCACTCGGCGTCGGCCGTGAGGGCGTCGGGGTCGAAGCCGATCAGCTTTCCTTCGTAGTCGATCCGCCCCGCCCAGTACCGTTCCATCTCGGCCCGGAGCGTCGAGTCGTGCAGGCGGGCGTACGTGGCTGTCATCTCGGGGCTGGCATGGCCGAGGAGTCGCTGGATGACGTGCTGGGGAACGCCTTGATTTATCAGGCGAGTGCCGAGGCTGTGGCGTAGCTGGTGGGCTACGACGTGTACAGGGCGGCCCGCCTCGTCATGTAACCCGATGCTCTTCTGCCAGGTGGTGAACGCCCCCCGGAACGCGTCGTCTCCCTGGGGCAGCGAAGGGTCGCGGCTGGCGGGGAACATCCAGGGCGACCCGTTGAGCCACGTGGCAGCCACCAGCCTCTTCTGCCGGGTTGTCGCTTCGACGGCTCTCCATGAGAGCGGCACCATCTGTTCGGCACGCATCTTCCTGGCTTCGAACCTGAGGCACGGCCAGCCGGCGCTGTCAGGGACGACGGCATCGGATCGCAACCTGACGGCGTCCCCGACCCTGAGGCCGGTCTCCATGATGACGACGACGAGGTTCCGGTAGTGCTCGGGGAGCCGGGCCAAGTTCGCCTCCGACTCGAGCTGGGCCATCACGAACTCCGGCACGAAGCGTGGCAGCGACGAGCGCCTAGCGCCGACCTCGTTCCAATAGATGGCAGCATCAGGCTGTATGGCCCGAACCCAGCCGTAGCGGCGGTTCTCGTCGAGGAAGATGCGGAGGAAGCTCCGCGACAAGGCCTTTGTCGAGTCGGCCAGCGGCTGGCGCCCGAGCCAGGCGAGATAGTCCAAGACCAGCTGTCGGTCGACCTGCTCGGGCCGCTCGACAGGAGGATCGCAGGCCGCCAGGTATGCCGAGAAGCGGCCGATCGCCTGCACGGAGGCCGTCACCGTGTTGAATGCGTAGTTGGCGGTCAGGCGCCGCCGGCATGATGTCTTGGCTGCCGACTTGAGCCAGGGCTGACCGATGGCTTTGAAACGCAGGGTCTCGGTGCGACCCGGCGTGCCGAAGCCGAGTTCGAAGCTGCGCCATATGTCCCGGTCGTAGCCATCAAGTGGCCGGTCGCTCTCGATGGCATGGAGCGCCCTGATGTTGTCGGCAGAGGCGTTCACTGGTCCTCCTTCCAGGCCCCAGCCCGTACCAGCTCCCGGCGCAGATCCTCGGCGTCCAGGTGGCCGTAAGTCTTCGAAGTGGTCTCGGGAGAGCGATGGGTGAGCAACCTCGACACGATGTCGAGGCCGACACCCGAACGCAGCCAGTCGCTCGCCCGGGAGTGGCGCAGCATGTGGAGCGTGAACTCGACACCGGTGCGATCACGCAGCCGCCCGACGAGCTTCTCGACGGCCGCGTACGTCATCGCTTCGCCGTAAGGGCAAGCGAACAGGTTGACGAACACGTAGT
>JAKAOC010000208.1 GCA_021823385.1 Actinomycetes bacterium | reverse complement strand
AGAAGGAAGGCAAGAAGCGGATGAAGAACATCGGCCGGGTGGAGGTGCCCCAGGAGGCCTTCATCAGCGCGCTGCGCCTGGATGAGGACAATTGAGGTTCGCCCTAACGGCCGGGCCATCCATGCACCCGGCCAGGCACAGCGCACCTGGGGCCAGGCACAGCATGCCCGCGGCTAGACACAGCGTGTCCGCGGCCTGGGAATGCGCGGCGTAGTCCTCTGGCTGAGGCGCGATCTGCGCCTGGCCGACAACCGGGCGCTCGAGCGCGCATTGGTGCTCGCCGAGGGCGGGCCCGTGCACGCCTTTTTCTGCTTTTCCCCCGAGCTTGTGGCCATCTCGGCCAAGCGGACCAGCTACATGGCCGCCTCGCTTCGCGCATTGGACGCATCGCCGAGGGGATGGTTGAATCTCGCCTTCGGAGACCCGGCCGAGGAGGTCACCGCCTTTGCCGGCCGCGTCGGCGCCGAGGCGGTGGTCGCCACCCGGGAGTTCAGCCCGCTCGCCCGCCGGCGCGACGACCGGGCGTCGGGGCTTCTCGAGAGAGCCGGGGTCAAGCTGGAGCTGGGAGACTCGCCCTACCTGCTCCCCCCGGGCAAGCTGGCCCGGGCCTCCGGCGGCTGGCATCGCGCCTTCACGCCCTACTATCGCAAGCTTTCCGAGCACGGCTTCGACGCGCCGCGGGGCGCTCCAGATCCCGAGCTGCTCGAACGGTCTCTTGTGACGCCGGAATTGCGCGATCCGGCGGCGCTGGAGCTCCTCGCCCTTCCCGAGCTCTTCGACCGGGAGCGTTTTCCCGCCTCCGAGCCCGAGGCACTCTCGCGCCTGGCCGCCTTTGCCGAAGAGGTGGGGGAGTACCCTGCCGGCCGCAACCTGCCGGCCGGCGATGCCACCAGCCGCCTCTCGCCCGCGCTTCGTTTCGGGGTCCTGCATCCCCGACAGGTGGCCGCCGCCCTTTCCGGTCGCAGGGGCGGTGACGAGGCGATTCGCCAGCTGGGCTGGAGGGACTTCTTCGCTCAGACCGTGGCCTCAGCGCCGGATAGCGCCTGGGCCAACCTGGACGGCCGGTTCGACCTGATGGCCAACGACGACCCCTCCGCCTCGCCCGCCCGGGAGAGGTTAGAGGCCTGGAGGCGGGGGCTGACCGGCTTTCCCCTGGTGGACGCAGGGATGAGGGAGTTGGCAACCAGCGGGTGGATGCACAACCGCGTGAGGATGGTGACGGCTTCCTTCCTGGTCAAGGATCTCCACCTGGACTGGCGGGTGGGCGCCCGGCACTTCATGGAGGAGCTCATCGACGGGGATATCGCCTCGAACAACCACTCCTGGCAATGGGTGGCCGGCTCCGGGACCGATGCCGCTCCCTATTTCCGGGTCTTCAACCCGGTCCTGCAGTCCAAGAAGTTCGATCCCGACGGCACCTACATCCGTGCCCATCTCCCCGAGCTGGCGCATCTGCCCACGCGCTTCGTTCATGAGCCCTGGGAGGCCAAGCGCCTGGGGCTGCTCGACCCCGGCGCCTACCCCGGCCCCATCGTCGATCATGCCGAGGAGCGCGAGGAGGCCCTGCGGCGTTTTGCCGAGCTTAAGGGCAGGCAAGTGGATGGCTGAGCTGCAGCGTGGTGAGCCTCCGGGCCCGCCGCGCCGCTGCCTGGGTCTCTTGGCTAGCCCTCGGCCTTGACCGTGGGTCGTGCCGGGGCCACGCGCTTGCGGGTCGTCTTCATGAAGATGGTCACCACCACCGCCAGGTAGGCGACGTAGACGATCCCTTGCAGGATGCTCGGCTTCGAGGCGTACCCGAAGAAGGTGTGCACTATGTCGCCCAGGGTGGACTGGTCGTTCAGAAAGGAGGTGGTGTTCCACATGGCGGTGGTGAGGATGGGAAGGAATCCCAGCTGCTGCAGGTTCTGCACCGCATCGATCAGCAGGCCGGCCGCAAAGATCATGAGTGCCACGCCGAGCACGCGGAAGGCCCGCGCCATGTTGATCCGCTTGCCCATCCGGTAGACAACCACCGCGAAGGCGAGCGAGGCGAGCGTTCCCAGGAGCGCTCCCACCACCGCCCCGTGGGTGGAGGTGGCAAAGACGATGGCGAGCGTGAAGACCATCGCCTCCAGCGACTCCCGGCCCACCGCTTGCGCCGCCATGACGGCCAGCCCCAGCCGGGCTCCGCGCTCCAGGGCGAACTCGGCCTTTTCGCGAAGCTCCTTGGCCAGGTTGCGCGCGTGGGTCGACATCCAGAAGGTCATGTAGGTCATCACCGAGGCGGCCACGAGGTAGGTGACGGTCTCGAACTCGGTCTGTAACCTCGAGCCCGCGTAGGTCTTCAAGGTCGCGTATACGGCCACCCCCGCGATGACCGCAAAGGCGAGCGCCACGGCCACGCCGATGATGACGTCGCGGAAGTTTTCGCGCTTGCCGATCTTGTCAAGGTAGGCCAGGAGAATGGCCACGATCATGGACGCCTCTATCCCCTCACGGAGAAAGATCGTGAATGTCGCCAGCAACCTGCACCTCGCGCTCCGGGCAATCAGGCAAGACCCGTGAACCTGCACCCGCGATTATGCAACAGATTCTAGGCCAGGCGCCTTCCCGATCGCTCTGGTGGCGCCGCTGGGACGAGGCGCCTCGGCGCTTCAACCCCAGCGCGGTATGCGCCGATATGCTGGGAAGAGGGAGGAATCTATGGATGCCACCGCGAGCGCTACGCCGCGCCCGCAGCCGAGCCCCGAGCAGACCGGAGGGGATGCCTCGGGCAACGATTACTCCGCTGCGCTCGCCCGCGCCGGGTATGTAGTCGTCTCCTCTGACGCAGCCAGCTACCATCCCGAGCCCGCCGGTCCGCTGGTCTCCATTGTGGTGCCCTTCTACAACCCCGGCTCGGTCTTCGAGTCCGCCATCCGCGAGATCGTGGAGGTGATGGAAGGCACCGGCGTCTCCTATGAGCTGATCGCGGTCAGCGACGGATCCACCGATTCCAGCAAGGACGCCTTGGTCCGCCTCGGGATCACGACGGTCAAGGACGTCTACCACCTGCAGCGCAGCGGCAAGGGGGCCGCGCTCAGGACCGGCCTCAGGCTCGGCAAGGGCGAGTATCTCGGCTTCATCGACGCCGACGGCGACATCGATCCCCAGGCGCTGGCCGGCTTCGTCTCGGTCCTGATCGCCTTCGAGCCCGACATAGTGCTCGGCTCCAAGCGCCATCCCGCCTCCGAAGTCGTCTATCCGCCTGCCCGCCGCCTCTACTCCTTCGTCTATCAGCAGCTGATACGGCGCCTCTTCAACCTCTCCATCCACGACACCCAGACCGGCGTGAAGCTCTGCCGGCGCGAGGTGATCGAGAGGGCGCTGCCGCTGATGGTCGAGAAGCGCTTCGCCTTCGACCTGGAGCTTTTCGTGGTCGCGCGCAGGCTCGGGTACGACAAGTTCGTCGAGGCGCCCGTCATCATCCGTGAGCGGTTCTCCAGCACCGTGAACGTGATAGCGGTGGCCAGGACGCTCCTTGACACCTTGGCCATCTTCTACAGGGAGAGGGTGCTGCACTTCTACGACAGAGTGGCTTAGAGTACGCGCCTGTCATTCGCTCCGGCGTTGGCACTCGTTAGACTTGATTGCTAATAGCGAGATGTGGAACGGGTGTGAACCCAAGTTCGGGGATTGCCATGAACGCCGGGGTTGACGACAGAAGATCGACCATCTTGAGGGCCGTGATCGAGGCCTATATCGACGCCGCCGAGCCGGTCGGCTCGGCCTATCTGGCCGCGCTTCCGGGCATGCGCGTGTCTCCGGCCACAATTCGCAACGAGATGAGCGCCCTCGAGGGCGAGGGGTATCTCCAGCAGCCCCACACCAGCGCCGGCCGCGTGCCCACGGAGAAGGGCTACCGGCGCTACGTGGATGAGCTCATGACTTACTCCGACCCCGGGCCCGCCCGGGCCGACCAGGTGCAAGGCTTCTTTGCCAAGGCGCACCAGGAGATCGAGGAGCTTCTCTCCTCGACCACCCGCCTCCTTACACGCATGACCGACCTGGCCGCGGTGGTTACCGGCCCTTCCGCTCGGCGCGCCCGCATCGTCTCGGTGCAGCTGGTGGCTCTGAGCACCCGGACGGTGGTGGTGGTCGCGGTGGACGCCAACGGCTCGGTCGAGAAGCGCACCATTGCCTGGCCGACCGAGGCCGATCACGGCCAGCTCGCAGAGATAAGCGCCGTCCTGACTTCGCATTTCCGCGACCGCGAACTGCGTGATGTGGATTCGTCACCTCACTTCGAGGATCCCGACCTGGACAAGCTCGGCGCCTATGCGCTTGTCGCGGTGCGCGAGGCGGTGCGCGAGGCGGATCGCGACGGGGTCTTCATCGAGGGGACCAGCCGCATTGCTGCGTCTTTCGGGGCGGTGGAGACCGTCCGGGACGTCATCTCCATTCTGGAGCGGCATTATCTGGTGGTCACACTCATGCGCTCCCTTCTCTTGCGAGGCCAAGGCGTGGCCATCGGCTCCGAGCACGGGGTCAGCTCGTTGCGGGAGTGCGCTGTGGTGGTGGCGCCCTACTCTGTGGACGGGGTGGAAGTCGGCACGATCGGATTGATCGGCCCCACCCGCATGAACTACGCGTCGGCTATCGGCGTCGCCAATCTGGTGAGTGAGAATTTGTCTAAAAGGCTGAGCGAGGGTTGATGGCAGACGTCGACTTCTACGAGATTCTTGGGGTGGCGCGTGACGCCACCGACGAGGAGATAAAGAAGGCTTACCGCAAGCTGGCGCGGGAGCTGCATCCCGACGCCAACGGCGGCAACAAGGAGTCCGAAGAGCGCTTCAAGCTGGTGACCACGGCATATGAAACCCTGCGCGACCCTGAAAAGCGCCGTGTCTATGACGCCTATGGCGCCGGCGGAATGGGCGGAATGGGCGGCGGCCCCGGCGACTTCTTCGGCGGTGCCGGCCCCTTCGGCGACATCTTCGAGTCGATGTTCGGCGCCGCCTTCGGCAACGGTTACCGCACCAGCCGGGGTGGGACCCAGCGGGGCGACGACATGGAGGCCACCGTCACCCTCTCCTTCGAGGAGGCCGTCTTCGGCGCCCAGAAGGACGTCCCCATCCGCGTGCCAACCACTTGCTCGACCTGCGGCGGCAACGGCTCGAAGCCTGGAACCGCGCCGAGCATATGCCCCATCTGCCAGGGAAGCGGGTCGGTGAAGCGCGTGGCCCAGACCATCCTGGGCAGAATGATGACCACCGCGGTCTGCGACCGCTGCGGCGGCGCC
>JAKAOC010000207.1 GCA_021823385.1 Actinomycetes bacterium | reverse complement strand
ATGGAAGAGAGGTGCGTGGTCAAGGATCACCATCCGGGCGGCGTCTCGGTGGACGACCTCGGCTCCGCTCTCCCCGGATGCGATCTGGCAAAAGATGCAGGCCACGGACCGATCATATCGGCGAGGCGCGAGCCGGCCACCGGACAGCGTCCGTCGACGTCGATAGGATTGCGCCCGTCGGTGCCAAATCGGTGCGAAGACAACCTTGGAGGCGTGGTGGACGAGAGCGCGAGCGCCGGCTACGGAAGGGTTCCTGGGCGGATGGCCGACAGGCCTGCGGAATACGACCGCCTGAGGAGGCGCGTTCTATGGTCGCTGCCGTCGGGGCTGTATCTGCTGGGCAGCACAGGTGAGGCGGGACCCCATGTAATGAGCACGAGCTGGTTCACCCAAGTGGCCACCGATCCGAAGCTGGTTGCCGCCGGTATCGAGGAGGACTCGCTCACGGCGGCGAACATCGGGCGCTCGGGCCATTACGTGGTCGCCTTGCTGGCACAGGAGAGCCGGCCACTCGTGCGCAAATTTGCCAAGCGGACACAAACTGTGGAATCCACAACTGACGGGCTGCGCATCGAGGGCGTGGACTTCGGACTGAGCGGACAGGGCGACCCATATCCGATGGAGGCCATCGCCTTTGTCGAGGCGGTGGTCTCGAGGCGAGTTGATCTCGGTAGCCACGTGCTCTTTGTCGCCGAGGTGACCGATGTCGCCCTGCTGCGTGATGGTGAGCGGGCCCTGGCGATGGGCGATACGAGGCTCAACTACGGCGGTTAGTCGATTCCCACCCATGTGGCAGTCGCGCCTATACTCGACTCAGAGCCTGTGAGGTGATTGGTCTGGGCGAGTATCACTACGTTGAGCATGGACGGGCGCTTGAAGAGGTGGCATCACACCTGGCCCGGGCCGAAGTGATAGCGATAGACACGGAGTTCCATCGCGAAAAGTCGTACTTCGCAAAGCTCGCTCTCGTGCAAATTGCCGCAGCGGGAGAAGTCTTCATTATCGACCCATTGCGCCTGGACCTGACTCCGCTGGCGGATGTCTTTGAGGGGGGTCCTGAGGTGGTGCTGCACGCGGCAACCCAGGATCTTGAAATCTTGCGGCGCAAGGTTGGGACGGTCCCTTCCCGGATTTGCGACACCCAGATTGCCGCCGGCTTTCTCGGCTACTCGACGCCGTCGCTGGCACTGCTTCTGGAGACCTTCCTCGGGGTGCGCCTGGACAAGACCGATCGCCTCAGCGACTGGATGGCCAGGCCGCTCGAGCCCAAACAGCTCGACTACGCCGCACAGGATGTTCTTTACCTGGTCGAGCTGCGGGACATATTGATGCGTCAGCTGCAGGAGATGAACCGGTTGGACTGGCTTTCCGAGGAGCTGGCGGACTTCCTTTCCCAGGGCTTTCGATTTACTTCGGACCCGGCTCGCTCATGGACCCGAATCCGTGAGGTGAAGGCGTTGAAGGGGCGGGCGCGCCACCTGGGCATGGCGCTTGCCGCGTGGCGCGAGGAACGGGCCATGGAACTCGACATTCCGGTACGTTACGTGCTTGCGGACCTGGCGGTCGCCACCGTTGCCCAAGCGGCACCTAGGCGGACAGCGGAGCTGCGTTCCATCCGGGGCGTCGAGTTGCGCAATTTGGCCAACGGTGTGGACAAGAAGATTGTCGAAGTGATCGAAAAGGCGCTGGCCCTGGGCCCTCCCACCGCCGAGGAGATGGTCCAGCCGGAGGCCGCGGACATCCCTCCCGGCTCGGCCGCGCTCCTTTCGGCATGGTTGACCTCCCGCGCCAAGGCGTTGCATATCGACCCCAACCTGCTTGGCACCCGCTCGGACTTGAATGAGGTGCTTGCGGGGACGGGAAATTCGCGCCTGTCGCGGGGATGGCGCAAAGAAGCGGTCGGCGGCTACCTCGAGAGGATTATCGCAGGCGAGATCGCCCTGTATCTGACCTCTTCCGGAGAGGTCAGCATGGTGGAGAACACCGGCGCCAAAGTTGACTGAGCCCGGCTCAGTCGGTGCTCGCGCGCAGATCGACCCTGAGGACGAGGAACCCGTCCTCCAACGCCACCTCGGCATCACCGATGATCGCGTAGTCCATGAAGTCGAGCCTGGCCTGTTCGATGAAACGCATCCTCTCGGCGCCTTCCACGGGTGGAAGCCCCCGGGACCTTACAGCCTTTGCGCGCTCCTGGAAGCGCTTGATCATTGCCTGGGGATCAAACTCGTCAGCCATGTCCTACAAAGTATCCGACCGGGCCGCTTGTGCAAGCTGGGGCAGTTCAGGGCCATTAGGCTGTATGTTTGCTAGCGGTGCGCGATTAGCTCCCCGCCGCGGGTCGGCCGTGGTGGTGCGGAATTCGGCTCGTTCTGGTTGCGGGATGAGCACGGTGGCGCCCTCGCTCTTGATGTTTTTTGGGAGTTGCTGGTGAAAAAGGGACGTCACAGGCGCTACGAGGAAGCACGCATGGCCAAGCGTGCCTTCGTCAAGCCGGTCGTGCGCTGTGTAGAGTGCGGGGGCGATTCGGTGCGGGGGCATGCTGATTGGTGCATGGCTGCGACCGAGGAAGAAGAGCTCCTGGAAGAAGGCGAGCTCTACCTGGATGAGTACGACGACTTCGACGACGATGAAGACGATGATGGCGATGAGGACGAGGACGAAAACGAGCCTGACGCCCGTTGAGGGTGACGGCCCTATTTTCTGAGCCCATGCAGACAGTGGGCCAGGCAAGACTTCTCCGCTGCCCTCCGCCCGCAGTTTCACCCGTGATCCACCAAATACCGTCGGGTGAGTCATGCTGAAGGCATTCGACGAAGGGCGGATCTACGGACACGTTCAAGCGGGCGAGGGGCCCCTCTGCGTCCTATTGCACGGCTGGGCGCGAGATTCGAGCGATCTGGCGCCACTCGGCTCGATGCTCGAGGCACGTGGCTTGCCCACGCTACGTTTGGACCTGCCGGGCTTTGGCGCTTCCCCCTCTCCGGATTCGGCCTGGGCAACACCTGAGTACGCCGAATCCGTAAAGCGCGTCTTGGACGAGGTTGGCGGCATCGGTGGTGAGACGGCCGTGGTGGTGGTGGGCCATAGCTTCGGCGGCCGGGTCGCCCTTCACCTATCCGCAATGTTGCCGCCGCCCGTGTCGGCAGCGGTCGTCACCGGCGTGCCCCTTTTCAGGCCCCAGGCGGGTTCCAACCCTCCGCTCTCCTATCGGGTGGTTAGGTGGGCCGCACGGCGTGGATTGGTCGGTCAGGCGAGGCTGGAGGCGATGCGGCGCAGATACGGCTCGTCTGATTACCAGCGGGCCACCGGGGTCATGCGGGACATTTTCGTCAAAGTCGTCAACGAGGACTACGCTGAACAGCTCGCCGCGATCCGCATTCCTCTCTGGCTCGTATGGGGATCGGCCGACACGGCCGCGCCCGTAGAGCAGGCCAGGCGGGCGGCTGCGATGGTTCCCGGTGCCCACTTGACCGTGTTGGACGGCCAGGATCATTTCGGTCCGGTGGCGACACCGGCCGCTTTGGCCTCTGCAGTGGACGCCGCGGTCGCGCGGCTCCGTTCCTCCGAGACAGAAGAGAAGGGCTGATGAGCTTTACCAACGTCTCCCACTCGATCCCCTACGCCCTGGTCGGGCTGGTGGTCGTGGCAATTGCCTCGATCAAGTGGCTGCGCGTAGCACAGCGCGAGCACTACGTGCCCGGGTACGTGGTGCGGTTTGCGTCCCGGTGGTACTTCTCGCGTGAGTCGACCGCCAACACGAGCATCGCGGTGGTATTGGCGTTTGCTTTCATAGCGGCGATTTCGCGGCCCCACTCGCCGGAAGTCGCGATCCCGGCCCTTGCGCTCGGGGTGGTTGCCGCCGTGTTCTCGCCCGTGGGGCTCGGCTACAAGGGACGCAGCTCCAAGCTTGCGTGGACGCGCCGGGCAAAGGTGCTCTATGCATGCACGCTGGCGATAACCGCGGTTCTGTCCGTTCTTGCCTATCTGGCGAACCTGTCGGCGGGCCTGGCGACCGTTTTCGTAATCTTCTCGCCGTTGCTAATGGACCTGGCCAGCTATGTGACGCGCCCCTTCGAGCGCCGGGCCCTTGACCCGTTCGTGAAGAGTGCCGCCGCCAAGCTCGAGCAGGTGAACCCGGTGCGGGTGGGAATAACCGGCTCGTACGGGAAGACCTCCACCAAGAACTACATCGCCCAGCTCGCCTCCGAGTCGCTCACCGAGCTTGCATCGCCGGCGAGCTTCAACAACCGCGGGGGCCTGGCCCGGGCTGTCAACGAGAACCTGCTGCCGGGCACCCAGGTGTTCATCGCCGAGATGGGCACTTACCAGAAGGGCGAGATAGCTTCACTTGTCGAATGGGTGAAGCCGAACATCGTCGCGATCACCGCCATCGGGCCGGTGCACCTCGAGCGCTTCGGATCAGAGGACGCGATCCTGGAGGCCAAGAGGGAGATCGCGACCGATGCTTCCACCGTGGTTTTGAACGTGGACGACAAGCGCTTGGCCGGCCTGGCGGACGAGCTGGAGCGGGAGGGAAGGCACGTGGTCCGGGCATCGGGCACCGACACCGCCCGCGAGGTGAGCGTTGTAAAGGATGACGCTGGGAATGCCGCCGTCTACCACCACCAGCGGTATCTTGGCTCGACGTCCACACCTGTGGCACTTTCCAACCTCGCTGTCGCTGTCGCCATCACGCTCGAACTCGGCGTTCCCGAAGAGGTCATCGGCAAGGGCCTGGGTAGCCTCAAGGCTGCATCCAGCCGTCTCAATGTCGTCACCACCGAGGCGGGGGTCACGGTGATCGACGACACCTATAACTCGAACCCGGCGGGTGCCAGGCTGGCCCTCGCTCAGCTCGAGGCGCATGCGAGCCAAGGTGGCAAGCGAGTCGTAGTAACGCCCGGCATGGTCGAGCTCGGGTCGCAACAATACGACGAGAACAGGGCCCTTGGAGTCGCCATCGGCGTCGCCGCGACGCATATCTGCGTAGTGGGACTCACCAACCGCCGGGCATTGCTGGCCGGCGCCAAAGAGGGCGGGGGGCGCTTGATAACGCTGCTTGAGTTCCGCACTCGGGAAGGTGCGGTGGAATGGGTTCGCCAGAACCTCGGGTCAGGCGATGCAGTCCTGTACGAGAACGACCTCCCCGACCATTTCGCCTGAGGTTTCGTGCTCCCAGGCGATCGTCTGATCGGAGTCCCGGCCCAGGGCCTTATTCGATGCCTGGCCCGCAGCCCGTCTGAGTCGATCCGCAGCCACGACAC
>JAKAOC010000206.1 GCA_021823385.1 Actinomycetes bacterium | reverse complement strand
CGATTATGAGGTCATCGTCTGAGAGGACGCCGTGCAGACGTGACTCCTGGTCCACGACCGGAACGGAAGTGATCCGGTGCGCCGCCATCTTCTGCGCGGCCTCCTGAATTGGATCGTCGGGACCCACACTGACCACCTCGGTGGTCATTACGGTTTCGACGAGGGTTTGGGTTGCATCAGGCCGCCCGGTGGTGGACTGTCCAAGGTTCATTTCCACTCCTAGCGTCGGGGTCTCGGTGGCAGCTGCTCCAGCTGCTCGAGGCCCAGGCTAACGCGCCTCCGTCGCCATCGCCAGTGGCTATCGGACCGAAGCGCTCGGACTCCTCCCTGGGCGTGGGTCAAAGCCAGCGGCCGATGACGTCGACGAGCCCGGGCGTCAGGACGTCGATGGCGGCGGTGGTCACCCGGATATGCGGTTCTCCTCGCCCATCCAGGTAGAAGGCCGAGCCAGGTGCCACAACCACCGACATGCGCGCCAGGTCGGTGATCACGCCGAGTTCGCTGGTGACCGGTATCCAGCAGTTGAGACCGTCGGTGGAGGTCACGGGTGCGCCAGCCGCACGGAGCCGGCCCGCCAGCAACTCCAGGCGTTCCGAGTAAAGGGCCTTGGCGCTCTCCACGCGTGCCGACGTGGCGTCCTCGGTTAGCAGATGTGCGAGCAGGCGCTGTGTAATGCCGCTGGTCCAGGACGGCCCTAGGCGTCTTCGCTCTACCACCTTGGTCAGAAGATCGCCGGTGGCCGCAAGCGCGGAAATGCGCAGGTCCGGGCCATGGGACTTGGAGAATCCGTAGACCGTGGCCACGGGGCCGGGAACCATCCCTCGCATCGTCACCCGTGGAGAGCTGGAAACCAGGCCGGAATGGTCGTCCTCGATGACGGTTATCGGCCTGGATTGCCCGAGCAGGGTGGCCAGCTCAGCCGAGCGCCGGCCGCTGGTGGAGATGCCGGTGGGATTTTGCGCACGGGGCTGCCAGATCATCACCTGGGCACGGTTTTCCAGGGCAGTGGCGAGCGAATCCGGATCTACGCCTTCGGCGTCGGAGTGAACCGGCACCGGCACCAGCCGGTGCACGTCCAGGAGGTCGAATATAGGTGGAAAGCCGGGGTCCTCCACGATCACCCGGTCGCCCGCGACGCATGCCTGGCCGAGCAGGCGATCCAGGGCGTCGAGGGAGCCGTTCACGACGCTCAGGCTCTCCGGCTCGACCTCCAGCAGCTTGGCCAGCACGGGCGCGAGCTCCTCGGCCAGGTGGCGGTTCAGGTAGTTGTGAGCCTCGCTTCCGGCGGCGGCGGCGGACAGCGCCTTCAGGTCGAGTGCCGGGAGAAGGCGCGGATCCGGGAAGCCGGTGGACAGGTCGTGAGTGGCAGGGCTGGACTGTTCCGGGAACATGTGGAACACGCGCGCTGCTCCCAGCGGTGGATTGCGCCGCACCAACACTGTCCCACCCCGACCCTGGCCCTTGGCCACCCCTCGGCGCTCCAGCTCAAGGTAGGCGCCGGCGACAGTTGTGGGGCTGACACCCAATTCACGGGCAAGGGTGCGGATCGGAGGGAGCTTGGTCCCGAACGCTGCGCGGCGTGCGCCGGCGATTTCGTCGACTCTCTGCGCGATGTCGCGCGCCCCGCGCTCGCCCCCGAAGTCGGCACTCGTGAGCTCGAGAATCATTGACTGCTCCAATGGTTGTACTGATACAAAAATAGCATAAAGTACCGAACAAAAGTGGCCGTGCTTGCGCTATCTTTGGGAGCATTGCCGTTCTATCAAGCGGGGGAACAATGTCTCACAGTGAGCTGCATCGCCGTCACAAGGCCGTCATGCCCAAGTGGCTTGGCCTCTACTACTCGGAGCCGATCGAGCTGGTTTCGGGTGAGGGATGCTACGTTACCGACCAGAACGGGGTGCGATACCTCGACTTCTTCGGCGGAATCCTGACGACCATGACCGGCTACGCGGTTCCCGAGGTCGTGGAGGCCATCCGCGACCAGGCGGGCAAGATGATCCACTCCTCGACCCTCTATCTCATCGAGCCGATGGTCGCGCTCGCGGAGCGGATTGCTTCACTTTCGGGCATCCCGGACGCCAAGGTCTTCTTTACCACCTCTGGCACCGAGGCCAACGACGCCGCCATGCTCTTTGCCACCGCTTATCGCCAGTCGAACCAAGTCCTTGCGGTGCGGAACTCCTATCACGGCCGCTCCTTCTCGGCCCTGGCTGTGACCGCGAACCCCGGCTATGCCGCCACCAACCTGTCGCCCTTCCAAGTCTTCTACATCCTGGGTGGATCGCGGATAAGGGGCAACCTGGCCGGCCTGTCGGACCCGGAGTACATCGCCCGTGGAGTTGCCGACCTTGAGGACCTCCTCGGCACTGCAGTCTCCGGACAGGTGGCCGCGCTCATTGCCGAGCCCGTGCAGGGGGTCGGGGGCTTTGCGCTTCCGCCTGACGGGTACTTCGGCGCCATCAAGGAAGTGCTCGACCGGCACGGCATTCTTTACATCTCCGATGAGGTCCAGACCGGCTGGGGCAGGACCGGGGAGAACTTCTGGGGCTATCAGGCTCATGGCATAACCCCGGATCTCATCACCTTTGCCAAAGGCCTGGGCAACGGGATGGCCATGGCCGGCGTGGTCGGCCGCGGCGGCATAATCGATGCCATGCCGGGCTCGTCGATCTCGACCTTCGGAGGTACGCCGCTCGCTTCGCGAGCCGCCCTGGCAAACCTCGAATACCTGCTCGACCACGACTTGCAGCAGAACGCCCTCAAGGTCGGAAGCCACATGATCGACAGGCTCCGCTCGGAGTGCGCCGGCAACCCGGTGGTCGCCGAAGTGCGTGGCAAGGGGTTGATGATCGGCGTCGAGCTGGCGCAGCCCGGCACGGTACAGCCCGCACCTGAACTGGCCACCAGGGCCCAGGAGGAGGCCAAGGCACGCGGGCTTCTGGTCGGTAAAGGTGGCATCGCCGGAAACGTGCTGCGCATCGCCCCGCCTCTCTCCATCAGCAGGGCCGAGGCGGACAGCGGCGTGGACGCATTGGTCGAGTCGCTGGCGGCGGCCGCAAACCTGTAGTTCGCAGAGTCGAGCATCATGGAAGTCGGAGGAGGGTCATTATGACAAAGCAGATCGGCCACTACATCGGGGGCAAGATCGTGACGCCCGAGGGGGCTCGACGCCTTCCCGTCTACGATCCGGGCCGGGGCGAGGTCGCCGGCGAAGTGCACCTCGGGGACGCTGCCCTGCTGGACAGCGCAGTTCGGCGTGCGGCGGAAGCCTTTCAAAGCTGGGGACGCGCGCCGCTCAGCCAGCGCGCCCGGGTCATGTTCGCCTACCGTGAGTTGCTCGAGCGCAATATCGGCAAGATCGCGAAGGCGATCTCCGAGGAGCACGGCAAGACCTTGGCAGACGCGGCCGGAGAGGCGCGGCGGGGCCTGGAGGTGGTCGAGTTCGCCTGCGGAATTCCCCAGGTGCAAAAGAGCCAGTACTCCGCATCGGTCTCGCGCGGGGTGGACACTTATTCGATCCGCCAGCCGCTCGGCGTCGTAGCCGGAATCACACCGTTCAATTTCCCCGCAATGGTACCCATGTGGATGTTCCCGGTGGCCGTCGCGGTGGGTAATTCCTTCATACTCAAGCCCTCGGAGAAGGACCCCAGCACCTCACTGCTCTTGGCCGAGCTTTTCAGCGAGGCCGGCCTCCCTGAGGGTGTCCTGAACGTGGTACAGGGCGATCGGGAGGTCGTCGAGGCGATTCTCGATCACCCGGGGATCCGAGCGGTGAGCTTCGTGGGCTCAACCGCGATCGCCTCCTACATCTATCGCAGGGCGGCGGAGCAGGGCAAGAGGGTCCAAGCACTTGGCGGCGCCAAGAACCATATGGTCGTTCTTCCGGATGCCGACCTCGATGCTGCCGCCGACGCCGCCGTCTCCGCGGGTTACGGCTCCGCAGGCGAGCGGTGCATGGCGATCTCCGTGCTGGTGCCGGTAGGGGATTCCGCCGAGCCGCTGCTCGAGAAGATCGTGGCTCGCCTGGGCGATCTCCGGGTCGGTTACGGCCAGGAGGACGGTATCGACATGGGGCCTCTCGTCACCCGCGAGCATCGCGATCGGGTGGCCGGGTTCGTTGCCAACGCCGCGGCCGAAGGCGCAACGGTCGTCGTCGACGGACGCGATCACGCCTCCACCAAGGAAAGCGGCTTCTACCTGGGCCCGAGCCTTGTGGACCGGGTGACGCCGGAGATGGACCTTTATAAGCAGGAGATCTTCGGTCCGGTGCTGGCCATCGTGCGGGCCAAGGACTCCGACGAGGCGATCAATCTGGTGAATTCGAATCCCTATGCCAATGGCGCAGCGATCTTCACCCGTTCGGGCTCGGCGGCCCATCGCTTCCAGGACGAGATCACGGCGGGAATGGTCGGTATCAATGTGCCCATCCCGGTCCCGGTCGCCTACTACTCCTTCGGTGGCAACAAGGATTCGCTCTTTGGCGACACGCACATCCACGGCGAGGAAGGCGTGAAGTTCTACACCCGCGGAAAGGTTGTCACCCAGCGCTGGGCGGACGAGCGGATGCCGGGCGTCGACTTCGGGTTTCCGCAGACCTGACTCCAGAGGCGCACTCACGGGGGCGGGCCTAGACTCTCTGATCGAGATGTTTGACCGACCCGCCCCCGGCGATGCCGTAGACGAGCTGGCCGCGTTCGACTACCAGCTGGACCCGGGCCTGGTCGCCCAACATCCCGTCGAGCCGCGCTCCTCGGCGCGCCTGCTTGACGCGACCGGAACCGCCCTGGCTGATCGCCACGTCTTTGACCTGCCCCATCTGGTGCTGCCTGGCGAGGTCGTGGTGGTCAACAACACCAGAGTGATGCCGGCGCGGGTGACCCTGCATCGGGAAAGTGGCGGACGCGTGGAGTTCCTCTTCCTGGAGGAACGCTCGGCCGGAGTCTGGCTCGTGCTGTGCAACCCGAGCCGCAAGGTGGTTCCCGGCAGCCGATTCTTCGATCCGGCCGGTGCCGAAGTGCTGGCAGTCGTAGGTCGCGAGGAGCGCTCAGGTGACTCGCCTGTGAAGGTCACGGTGGAGCTGGCCGACCCGGGGGCGATCGAGCGCCTCGGTGAGACCCCGCTTCCTCCGTACATCAAGGAGCCCTTGGCGAACCCCGAGCGCTATCAGACGGTCTTCGCCGAGAGACCC
The DNA here is from genome assembly GCA_021823385.1 of Actinomycetes bacterium. The sequence continues at coordinate 92 of JAKAOC010000206.1, read as the reverse complement.
TCATCAGCCGCAGCGCCGACTGCGGGCCTCCACCTTGACGAGCCTGTGCTGGATGGCATCCGAGCTGCCGGTGCCGAAGTGGTGAGCGTCGA
>JAKAOC010000205.1 GCA_021823385.1 Actinomycetes bacterium | reverse complement strand
GAGCTCATCGCTCAACGTCCCTGTGCATCGTGCGTGGTTCGAGGCCCTTGCCGCGGAAGTAGGACGCAAGCTCCTCGGCCAGCACGACCGAGCGATGCCGGCCCCCGGTGCAGCCGATGGCAACGGTCAGGTAGGACTTTCCCTCGTTCTCATATGCCGGCACCAGGAAGTCGAAGAGGTCGGTGAGCTTGGCCAGGAAAGCCTTCGTGTCCTCCTTGCCGAGCACGTAGTCACGCACCGGCTGCTCCAGCCCGGTATGAGGGCGAAGCTCGGGGATCCAATGCGGGTTGGGGAGGAACCGGCAGTCGAAGAGAAGGTCTACGTCTCGAGGAGTGCCGTAGCTGAACCCAAAGGAAACCACGGTGACCAGAAGCTTGTCGTTGGAGCCGCTGCCGGCGAAGAGTTCGGTCAAGCGGCGGCGGAGTTCGTGAATATTGAGGCGCGAGGTGTCGATCGTGACGTCGGCAAGATCGCGTAGCGCCTGCATCAGGACCCTTTCGCGCGAAATCGCCTCCGAGACGGCCTCGTCGCTCAAGGGATGCCGGCGCCTGGTGCTCTCGAAGCGGTTGACGATCACCTCGTCGGTGGCCTCGAGGAAGAGGACACGGGTGCTGGGCCATAAGCCACGCAGCGAGCTGATCTCCCGCGCCACGTCCTCCGGCGTCTCGGTCCCGAAGCGGCCGATGACAAAGGCCACCCTGTCGGCATCGCGGTTCATGTCAGCGAGCTCGGCAACCTTGGGGATGAGTGCGACCGGCATGTTGTCGATCACGAACCAGCCAAGGTCCTCGAGAACGGCCGCCGCCGAAGAGCGCCCCGCGCCGGAGAGTCCAGTTATGAAGAGGTAATCCGTCACCGGAATCCATCTTAGGTATGACTAGCCCGAGCGGAGCGGACCGGCACCCGTGACGGCTGGTCAGGCCCTGCGGAGGTGCAGCGCCAGGAGGCGCGGCACGAACCGCGCCTCGTAGTACTCGGGAGCCAGGGCGAGGAAGCCCGCCGGGGGTGCCGGCTCCACCATCTCCTCCAGCACCATTCCGGCGGCGCGAGCGGCATTGAGATAGCGCGAGAGGGGACGATGCACGAACGGGATGAAAACCCCCTTCTCGACCTCCTCCACGGTCAGCTTCTCTTCCAGGTAACGGCCGATTCGCCAGTACTGCTCCTCAAGCACCTGGTCGTCGATCCAGCCTGAATCGGGCGTTTGGAAGAGAGGATGGTTCAGGAGGAAGACGAAACTCCCGGACGGGGCTAGCACACGGGCCACCTCCGAAAGAGCGGCCTCCAGCTCTGTCACGTGCTCGAATACCAGGCAGGCAACCACCGTATCGAAGCCTGCATCCCGGAACGGAAGGGCGCCTGCCTCGGCCATGAGGTATAGCTCCCCTTGTGAGCGCTCGCGCGCCAACTCGAGCTGCTCCGGTGTGGGATCCACCCCCACCAGGAGTTCACGGGGCGCCGAGCGAGCCAGGTGGCGCAAAACCTGGCCCTCCCCTGTTCCGACCTCCAGCACGCGCCGCCCGTGCCCTGCAAGGCGAGCGACCAGGGGGAGCAGCTGCTCGGTGTACTCGGGATCCGCACCCTCGGTGAATCCCTGCTGCCACCACCCCGCGTTGTGACTCCAAAGCTCCGCGGCGATACCCTTGAACTCCGCGCCCAGGTAATCCTCTTGCTCGTCCATCTCGCTCCTCCTCCAGGCGACCGAGGTTACTCGCCCGCCTCTTCATGGCCCGTTTGCGCGTTTAGCCCGGGGTGGAGCACCGCATGGAGCGAACGCGCCACCTCCTCCGGAAGCCACCCCAGCGAGGACAGTTCTCCCTCGGACGCAGCCCGGATCCGCTTGAGCGAGCCGAAATGCGTAAGTAGTTTCTTCCTCCGCACCGGCCCCAGCCCCGGCACCTCCTCGAGGATCGAGTGGGTCATGGCCTTGTCGCGCAAGCTGCGATGGTAGGTGATGGCGAAGCGGTGGGCCTCGTCGCGGATCTGCTGCAGAAGGAAGAGTGCTTCGGAGGTCCGCGGTATACGCACCGGCTCGCTCCGCCCGACGAGGTAAACCTCCTCGAACTTCTTGGCCAGCGAGATCATCGGGATCTCACCGTCGAGCCCCGCCTCCACAAGCGCACGGTGCGCCGAGGAGAGTTGCCCCTTGCCCCCGTCGATGACGATCAGAGATGGCGGGTACGAAAAGCGCGCCAGGCGCCTGCCATCTTCGGACTCCTCCTCGTCCTCGTGGTTGAGTCGGGCGAGTCGCCGGGTCAGGACTTCGTGCATGGCCGCGAAGTCGTCGTTCTGGCCCACGTTGACCTTGAAACGCCGGTAATCGGACTTCTTCGGGATCCCGTCCTCCATCACGACCATTGAGCCCACGTAGTTGGTGCCACCCAAGTGGCTCATGTCATAGCACTCGATCCGCAGCGGAAAGAGAGGCAGTTCCAGCTCGTCCGCCAAGGACGTCAGGGCGCGCGCACGCGCCGAGTGATCGGAGGCGCGCCGCAGGCGATGCCTCTTGAACGACTCCTCGGCATTCCCTTTGGCGCGATCCGCCAGCGCACGCCCGTGCCCCCGCCGGGGAACCCTCAGGCGCACCCGTCCGCCCCTGCGCTCCTCCAGCCAGCCGATAAGCGCCTCCTGATTGGCCGGTATCCAGGGAACAAGAATCTCGGGAGCCAGAGCCGTAGGAGAGTCACCGTAGAGTTCCTCGATAACGCGCTCCAGCAGCTCGGGGTCAGCCAGCTCCTCTACACGATCCAGCACCAGCGAACGTCTGCCACTGACCCGGCCACCCCTGACGTTGAGCACCTCGACCAGGCACTCCAGCTCATCGGCATGGAGGCCGATGACATCGAGGTCCTCGTCGGGTGAGCCCACCATCTCCTGGCGCTCCACCACGCGCGCGAGCGCCGCGAGCCGGTCGCGAACTCTCGCCGCCGCTTCGAACTCCATCTCCCGGGACGCCTCGGCCATCTCCTGGCGCAAGGCGTCCTCGATGCCCCTACTCCGTCCGCGGAGCACGGCTTCGAATCCTGCCACGTCCTGGCGATATGCCTCCTGGTCGATGGCCCCTATGCAGGGGCCCGAGCATCGCTCGATGTGATAGAGCAGGCAGGGCCGGCCGAGCTTGGCCTGCCGGGAGAACTTGGCGTCGGAGCAGGTCCGCACCCCGAAGGTGCGAATCAGCAGGTCGAGGGTCTCACGAATCGCGCTTGCCTCGGCATATGGCCCGAAATAGTGCCAGCTGCGGCGGTGTGACTGCCTGGTGACCGCGGCCCGGGGCCAGCTCTGGTCGGCTGTGACGACCACATAAGGGTAGCTCTTGTCGTCCCGCAGGCGGACGTTGAAACGAGGCCGGAAGCGCTTGATGAGGGAGTACTCGAGCATGATCGCCTCGACGTCGTTCTCGACGGTGATCCACTCGACGGACTCCGCCACCTGCACCATCGAGGCGACCTTTGGCGCGAGCTGGGAGGGGGATTGCATGTAGCTGGAAAGGCGCTGGCGCAGCGACTTCGCCTTCCCCACATAAATGATCCTGCCGTCGGCATCCTTGAATTGGTAGGAGCCGGGCAGGTCGGGCACCTTGCCCAGTTCAATCCGGCTGATCATGGCTCTACCCGCACCTTAGCGCGCCGCTCTAGCGCAGGAACTTGCCGGTGTGGCTGGCCTCCACCAACGCCACCTGCTCTGGCGGACCTGCCGCCACCACCTCGCCGCCCCGGTCGCCGCCCTCGGGCCCGAGGTCGACGAGCCAATCGGCGGTCCGAATGACGTCGAGGTTGTGCTCGATGACCAGCACCGTATTGCCGTTGTCCACTAGGCGCTCCAGCACCACCAGCAGCTTGCGCACATCTTCGAAGTGAAGCCCGGTGGTGGGCTCGTCCAAGATGTAGAAAGTGTGGCCGGTCGGGCGCTTCGCAAGCTCGCTGGCGAGCTTCACCCTTTGCGCCTCTCCTCCCGACAACGTGGTCGCCGGCTGGCCCAGGCGGATATACCCCAGCCCAACCTCGGAAAGCGTGCGAAGGTGCCGCTCCACCGAAGGAAGCCGCGCGAAGAAGTCGAGCGCCTCGTCAACCGGCATGTCGAGAACGTCGGCGATGCTCTTGCCCCGGTAAAGGATCTCCAGCGTGTCCCTGTTGTAGCGCGTTCCCTTGCACTGCTCGCAGGGCACGTAGACGTCGGGCAGGAAATTCATCTCGATGCGGATTGTCCCCTCGCCGGCGCATGTCTCGCAACGGCCGCCGCGAAGGTTGAACGAGAACCGGCCTTGCTCGTACCCCCTGACCCTTGCCTCGGGTGTCGCCGCGAAGAGGGCGCGGATCTTATCGAAGACCCCGGTGTAGGTGGCGGGGTTGGAGCGGGGAGTGCGTCCTATCGGGGACTGGTCGATGTCGACCACCTTGTCCAGGTGCTCGATGCCCAGGATCTCTTTATGGCGCCCCGGTACCACCTTGGAACGGTATATCTTCAGCATCAGCGCGTTGCGGACGATGTCGTTCACCAGGCTCGACTTTCCCGAGCCGGAGACGCCGGTAACCGCGACGAAGCATCCGAGAGGGATGTCCACGTCGATGGCCTTCAGGTTGTTGGCGGCCGCTCCCTTGATCGATAACCAGTGCCCGTCCGGCTCGCGCCGGCGCTTGGGCGTCTCCACCGTGCGCCTGCCTGACAGGTAGTCGCCGGTAATCGACTCGGGTTCGGCCATGATGTCGTGAACCGAGCCGGCCGCCACGACCCTTCCGCCCAGCTCTCCGGCGCCTGGTCCGATGTCGACCACGTAGTCGGCCGCCCGGATTGTGTCCTCGTCGTGCTCGACGACGATAACCGAGTTGTCCAGGTCGCGAAGACGCATCAGGGTCTCGATCAGGCGGTGGTTGTCACGTTGATGCAGGCCAATGGAAGGCTCGTCCAGCACGTAGAGAACGCCTGTCAGCCCGCTACCTATCTGGGAGGCGAGACGGATTCGCTGGGCCTCCCCGCCCGAGAGGGTGTTGGCGGCCCGGTCGAGCGTCAGGTATTCCAGGCCCACGTCGAGCAGGAAACGCAGCCTCGCGTTCACCTCGCGCAATATGGGGCTGGTGATGATCGAGCTGCGCTGGTCGAAGGTGAAACCGGCCGCCGTGGAGGCGCAGCGGGTGATGGACATGGCGGAAAGATCCGCTATCGAGAGTCCCTCCACCAGCACCGCCAGCGACTCCGGCCGAAGACGCCGGCCCTTGCAGCTCTCGCATGGGACGTCAGTCATGTAGGCCCGGATCGTCTCGCGCTGGCCCTCGGAGGACGAGGTCTCGAACCGGCGCTTCAGCC
>JAKAOC010000204.1 GCA_021823385.1 Actinomycetes bacterium | reverse complement strand
GGGTGGCGGTCACCTCCTACCTTTTCGACCAGAGCTTCTTCGCGCCGGGGCGCTTCGCAAACGCCACCGAAGCCGCGCTGGCAAGTCCGACCGTGCGGACGTCGATCGCCAATGCCATCACCATGGCTGCCTACGGAAACACCGGCGCGTTCTCAAAGAGCGCCGCTGACCAGGTCAACACGGCACTCCAGGCGGCACTGCTGAACAAGGCGGTGCAGCAGGAGTTCGCCACGGCCATGGACCACGCGCAGCAGCACATTATCGGCCAATACCCCGGGAGCCTGACCTTCGGTGGCCCGGTACTTGCCGATGCGGTGGCCGAGAACCTGCTGGCTGTGAATCCCCAGCTATCGACGCTCATCAGCCAGCAAGGCGCCGCCCTGCAGGTGTCAATCCCAGGGACCACCCTGCCCGATCTCGGCAAGCTTTACCGCAACATAGGCACCATCGAGAAGTATGCCATGCTGTTGGCAATCGGGCTGGCGGTGGTCGCCCTGCTCATTGCGCCAAGACGCTCGACCGTCCTGACCCAGATAGGAATCTGGCTGGTGGTGATGAGCTTCATGGAGGCGCTCATCTTCTGGATAGCCCCCACCGTGATCATCCCGCTCACCAACGCGTCCTGGGCGCCGGTGGTATCCCAGGTGCTGCGGGCAATCGGTGGACCTGCCATATCCACTTACGCGGCACTCTTAATAGGCGGTGGCGTATTCGTGGTGCTGGGCCGCGTCTTCAGGCGCGTCTAGCCGGAAATGACAGAGGGCCGGGCCCGCAGAAGCGGCCCGGCCCCCGAAGCTTGGCTCAGCTTGCGCTGCGGACCATGCCCGCTCGCTCACCGCGGGAGACGAACTTTATCGCCATCTTGCGGCTGGCCTCGTCGATCATCTCGTCACCGAACATGACCGCCCCCTTGCGGTCACCTTCGGTGGCCTCGCGGTAGGCATCAAGTATCGCCCAGGCGCGATCGTATTGCTCCTGAGTGGGCAGGTAGACCTGATTGATGATCGCCACCTGGTCAGGATGTAGCGCCCACTTGCCGTCGTAGCCAAGCGTGGCGGTGCGCTGGCAGTAGTCGCGAAGGCCGTCCGAGTCCTTGATCTTCAGGTAGGGGCCGTCGATGACCTGCAGGCCGTTCGCACGACCCGCCATGAGGATCTTGGAAAAGACGTAATGGAAGTGATCGCCCGGATACTCGGGGATCTGGATGCCGCCGGTGAGGACCGGCATCTCCATGGAGGCGGCGAAGTCGGCCGGCCCGAAGACGACAGTCTCGAGGCGCGGGGACGCCGCACATATCTCCTCGACGTTGATGAGCCCCCGGGTGGACTCGATCTGGGCCTCGATCCCTATGTGGCCCACCGGCAGCCCGGAGTTGATCTCAACTTGCGTGAGCAGGCGGTCCAGCGCCTGCACGTCGGCCGCGCACTGCACCTTGGGAAGCATGACCTCATCGAGGCGTTCGCCGGCGTTGCCGACCACTTCGATGACGTCCTGGTAGGTCCAGCGCGTGTCCCACGCGTTGATCCTCACGCAAAGGACTCGCTCGTCCCATGAAAGCTCACGGATGGCACGGACGATCTTTCCGCGGGCCGCCTCCTTCTCGAGCGGAGCAACGGAGTCCTCCAGGTCGAGGAAGGACATGTCGGCCGGGATTGTCGGCGCTTTATCCAGGAACCTCTCGGAGGAGCCAGGAACGGAGAGGCAGGACCGCCTCGGGAGATTACGGCTGCGATCAGACATTCCAAAAAGTATAGCGAGCGCTTAGCTGGCGCTCAAGCCCGCTGCTCAAACGAAGCCGCACAATTAGCACGGCACCGCCTGTCTCAGGCGTCCAGGTGCTCGTGGAAGAAAGGTATCACCCTATCCCACGCTTGGCGGGAGGCGTCGGCGGCGTAGACCTCGGGCCGCGTGTCGTTGAAGAACGCGTGCTGGGTGCCCGAATAGACGAAGAACTCCGCCTCCTTGCCCAGGTCCTTCAGTTGCGCTTCGAGCGCCCGTGAAGCGGGCGGCGCCGCATAGTCGTCGTGCTCGGCGTAATGCCCCTGCACCGCGGCCGTCATCCTGGCGTAGTCAGGAGCGGCATCGGGCCACCCGATGACGCCGTAGAAGGGAGCCACCGCCGCAACCGCGTCCGGCCGCGCCACGGCCAGGGCGAGTGCCAGGCCGCCGCCCATGCAGAAGCCAACCGCGCCGACCTTGGCACGCCCTGTACGCCGCACCAGCTCGTCCACCGCCCCGGACATGTCCTTGGCGGCCCTATCGATCTCGATCGCCATCATGTACTTGCCCGCTTCGTCCGGTTCGGTGGTCACCTTGCCGTGGTAGAGGTCGGGCGCCAGGGCCGTGAAGCCGGCGGCCGCGAAGCGGTCGCAAACGTCCTTGATGTGGGGGACTACCCCCCACCATTCCTGCATAACCACGACACCGGGGCCGGATCCGGTCTGAGGCACGGCCAAGTAGCCGGAGCCGGGCTTGCCATTGCTCGGAAATTCGATCATTTCACCCATGACAAGCAAAGCTACTACGGATGGGGGCGACATTTGGCGACGGAGCGAAAAGGAAATCCGGGGCCGCGGGGCCACATCCCTCCCCTGGCAAATGCCGGGAAAGCCCGACCTGGGGAAGGGCGTTGCGGGATCCGCCTCGGCACCCGGTAGGACGAGAATCGGAATTAGCGAACATCCACTTTCGCCTTTCAGCCTGACGCATACTGGGAGGAGCCTGGCCGCGTCCTCGGCGGCCCGATGGTCGTCCGCCCCAGGGAGTACCGACTGAATCGGGAGATGCAAATGCCAACGCTTGCCGGCGTCCTCGCCACCACCGCCCGCCGAACGCCGAATCGCCTGGCGCTCAAGTTCGGCTCCCGCACCCACACCTACGTCGAGTTGGATGCTCGCGTAAACCAGCTCGCACGGGTGTTAGCCGCTCGCGGCCTGGCCAAGGGCGACCGGGTACTCGTCATCTCGGGGAATAGCGACAACTTCGTCATCGCCGTCTACGCCGGCCTCCGTCTCGGTGCAATCGTCGTCCCGGTCAATCCACGCTCGGCTCCTCCCGAACTCGACTACCTGGTCCGCGACTCCGGGTCGCGAATCCTGCTTTTCGGCCCGGAGGTCGAAGCGACGATCCGCGCCTGGGAGGCGCTCCCCGACCATGATGGCGAGGCGGCCGCATGGTCGCTGGGTGCGGCGGCCGGCTACCAGGACATCCTGGAGATTGCCGCGACCAACCGGCCCGACCCGGTGGAGGTCGACGTATTCGAGGATGACGACGCGCTCATCATTTACACCTCAGGTACCACGGGACGGCCCAAGGGAGCGCTCTTTGACCATCACCGCGTCATCTGGGTCGGCCAGAACACGAGCATGGGCATAGGCACCCTCGACGGTGAACGCTTCCTGCACGCGGCGCCGCTCTATCACTCAGCTGCGCTCAACATGCTTCTTCTGCATGGCGTCATGCTTGGTGCGACGCACGTCATCTTGCCGGCCTTCGACCCGGAGGTCGTGCTGGAGGCGATCGAAAGCGAACGTACCACCTTTTTCTTCGGGGTGCCGACCATGTACACCTTCATGCTCCGCTCCCCTTCAATCAGAACGCGGGACCTCTCGAGTCTGCGCACCTGCATGTACGGCGCCGCCCCCATGCCGGCGACCACGGCCCGGGCCCTGCTGGAGGCGATTCCCGGCGCGCGCGTGGTCCAGGCCTGTGGCCAAACCGAAGGTGGGCCGGGAGGTATTGTCCTCACGCACGACGAGGTAATGGCGCACCCGGAGGCGAGCGGCCGAAGCGCAATTCCCAACACCGAGGTCCGCATAGTGGACGGGAAAGGAAACGACGTTACCCCTGGTGAGACAGGAGAGATGATCATGCGCGGCGAGACCATGATGAAGCGATACTGGCGCAAGCCGGAGGCAACCGCCGAGACGGTCCGGGATGGCTGGGTGCACACCGGGGACATCGCCCGTATCGACGCCGAAGGCTACATCACTCTCGTCGACCGGCTGAAGGACATGATCATCAGCGGAGGGCGCAACATCTACTCCGTGGAGGTGGAAAACGCCCTGGCCGGGCATCCCGCGGTTGGGGACATCGCCGTCATCAGCCGCCCGTCGGAGGAGTTCGGGGAGACGGTGATTGCGGTTGTGACCCTCCGGCCCGGAGCCGAGCTGACATTGGAGGAGTTGCGCGAATTCGGCCGGACGCTCATCGCCGACTACAAGCTCCCACGGGAGCTTCGCTTTGCGGAGATCCCTCGCAATCCATCCGGGAAGATCCTCAAGTACCAGCTCAGACAAGACCTAAACCGCTAACGGAGTGCCGTCTGGCGCGACCGGTCCAAGCCAAGGGAGGAGGAGCTCTTCCGAATCAGGAGTCCGCGATGGAGATCGTTCGCCTCGAATAATCCAAATGCGCTGTGGTCATGGCTATCGCCAAGCCGTCCCGGGAGCGAGGCGGGACCACCCCGGGCCTTTGGGAGCATTGGGATCGCTCCGCCCGCCGGCGCCATCGGCGAACGCGGGCCGGTCCCCTGGCGGAGGTCGTAAGTGGCGAGGCGGCCCATTCCCGCGGTACCATCCACTTCAAGGCAGTGACCCACGGGTTGGGACGCTGACACCTCAGGACTCGAGCACCCCCTGACGCACGGAGAGGCGTCGCCCGCTCGCGCCGAAAGCGCACTCGATTTGATCGATGAATGGGAGAAACACATGATCCTCGACGACTACCGATCCCCTTGGATGACCGGGGAGATGGACCAGCTGGCCGACCTGGCGCGTGCTTTCCTGGCCAAGGAGATGGTGCCCAACGAGGAGCGATGGGCCGCACAGCACTCCGTGGACCGCGAATTCTGGCGAAAGGCCGGAGACGCCGGGCTGCTCTGCATAAGCATCCCCGAGCAGTACGGGGGAGGAGGCGGCACCTTTGCGCACGAGGCCGTCATCCTTGCCGAGCAGGCCAGGGTGGCCGACGACGCCTGGCTGAACCTGGTGCACAGCCCAATCGTGGCCCACTATCTCCTTGCATTCGGGACCGAGGAGCAGAAGAGGCGCTGGTTGCCGGGAATGGCCAGCGGGGAGCAGATCGGTGCCATCGCCATGACCGAGCCCGACGCCGGCTCCGATCTGCAGAGGGTTCGGACCCGCGCCGTCCGAGACGGGGACAGCTACGTCATCAACGGATCAAAGACATTCATCTCCAACGGCAGTCTCTGCGACATCCTCGTCATCGTCGCCCGCACCAGCGACGAGCCCGGGGCCAAGGGGCTCTCGCTGATCGTCGCGGAGACCAAGGACCTTCCGGG
>JAKAOC010000203.1:3227-5309 GCA_021823385.1 Actinomycetes bacterium | reverse complement strand
GCTAGTGTTGTTCCATGCGACCTACCGAGCTGGCCGGCAAGGCATTGGCCGCATTCGATGGATTCCAAGCCAGGCACAAAGCGGTCGCCTTTCCCGTAGCCGTGTCGAAGAAGTTCGGGGAGGACCGCGCCGGCGGCATGGCGGCGCTGCTTGCCTACTATGGCTTCTTCGCCCTTTTCCCCCTCCTCCTCGTACTCGTCACGGTGCTCGGCTTCGTACTGCAGGGGCACCCCGCGCAGCAGGCTTCCGTGCTCGCGGCGGCCAAGCGCGACTTCCCCTCGCTGGCCGGCTACCTGAAGGTCGGGTCGATATCCGGCAGCGGACTCGCACTTGGCATAGGAATACTGGCCGCTCTATGGGCCGGGCTGGGAGTTGCAGGAGCGGCGCAGCAGGCCATGAACACGATCTGGGGCGTGCCGAGGAACGACCAGCCGAACATGTGGAAGTCTCGCCTGCGAAGCCTCGCCCTGCTAGCCACGCTTGGCAGCGCGCTTGTCCTATCCACCGCCGCTTCCGCCCTCAACGGTATCGGAGGCAGTTTCGCGGTGCTCTTCACACTGGCGGGAACCGTCGCGCCGCTGCTCCTCAACCTAGCCCTCTACCTGCTCGCGTTCCGACTGCTGACGGTCGAACCACTTAGTTGGCGCGACGTGCTCCCAGGCGCTGTGGCAGGCGCCGTTACCTGGACTCTGCTGCAGTGGTTAGGCGGCTATTACACCCGCCACGTCATCGCACATGCCAGCCACATCTACGGGACTTTTGCGGTGGTCATCGGACTTCTGACCTGGCTCCACCTGGGTGCGCAGACCACCCTTTACGCAGCCGAGGCGAATAGCGTCCTACGCGACAAGCTGTGGCCGCGTCGCCTGACCACACCGAGCGTGGAGGCGCAGACCGAGGCCGATACCGCGGAGACCGGGCGCAACTGAGGCGCAGGGATCTTCCGAAGGACACCCTTGACTTGCTCCTCCGTCGGAGTCCCGAAGGTTGCCGGCAGGACTCCTCCCCCGCTCACCGCGTCGATGGCGGTCAGGAGGTCCCAGCTTGGGTGAACGTTCTCAAAAAGGCGGTCGTTCGGATTTCGATCACATCCTCGACGACGCTGAGCGCCGCAAGGGTGCCGTCGTTACAAGGCAAATCCCTCACCTACTCATGCCGCCGGTCCAGGAGGGTCCACCCCGGAAAGACGCCGTAGCTATCGGCCCACTCTTTCGCGACTGGGAGATCCGTGTCGCTCTCATCAGTGATGAGGGCTGTGGCTAGGCGCGTGTTCCATCCGCGCTCTTGGGTCACTCCTGTTACCAGGGCATCAAAGACTCGAACGGCTTTCCGCGGCCCGGGCACCATGTCCTGGTCGAGATCAAAAACAAGGTCAGGATGCAGCGAGAGTGGGCCAGGGAGCTGGCCCACCAGTGAGTTGGACGACGGGCTCGGAGGAGGAATGTCAACATCGAACAGCGCAGCAGGAAGCCCGGCCATCAGCTCGTGCAGGCAACGGCAAACCGTTCAGACACGAGTTGCTCCGCGGCCGGCCATCAGCTCGTGCACCACGGCGTATAAGCGCGGCACCACAGTTACGGGCCGGCTTTGGATCCCTGGCCCAAAGCTCTTCGGCGATACGGACCTGCCGGTCAACAATGGCAAACATGTCCGTCAACTGCCACCCGTATGGCCCATCGACGCGTCGGCGAACAGTTCCACCCGCTGCACACCAGTTCCACCGCCTTCTCCTAGCGATTCGGCGGATAGTCGCATTTCCCGATGAGGCGTCGGACCTTTGATCGCGTCGTCGAATGCGGCCGCTGAAACACCCAGACCGAGTTAATCGTGTCGCTCGTTGTCATCGCGCATTTCCTTGGCCAGCTTGACCAACTCGGCGATAATCTGGGCGGTTTTCCGCCGCCCGCTTTGAGCCAATGGCTTTACCGCCGCCATGGGTTCACCAGCGCCTGCGGGCAGCGGGCTACCCGGCCTCCTCCTCGCCCACCCCCAGGGCGGGGAGGGCGTCGATCAGCTTTACGGTGTAGGGATCCTGGGGGTGCTGGAGCACCTTGGCGGTCTCACCGCGTTCCACGATCTTCC
>JAKAOC010000203.1:0-3217 GCA_021823385.1 Actinomycetes bacterium | reverse complement strand
AGCAGATCGTGGGTAATGTAAAGCATGCTCAAGCCGTGTTCCCTCTGCAGATCGGCAAGAAGGCGGAGTATGCCGGCTCGGAGCGATACATCGAGCATGGAGACGGGCTCGTCCGCCACCAGCAGCTCCGGCTCGGCGGCCAGGGCCCTGGCTATGACCACCCGCTGTCTCTGCCCACCCGAGAGCTGGTGGGGAAGCTTGGCAAGGAACTGGTGCGGCGGGGTGAGGCCCACCCGCATCAGAAGCTCCAGGGTCCTGCGCTTGGCCTCGGCTGCCGAGCACCCAAGGTGGTTCATGCTTGGGCGCCCCAGCGTGTACTCGATGGTATGGACGGGGTTCAGCGCCCCGTACGGATCCTGGAAGACCATCTGCACCCGCTTGTAGAGGGTGGTCAACCCCCGGGAACGCAGCTTTCCGATTTCCAGGTCGCCGAGCAGGATCTCTCCTGAGTCCGGCCGCTCGGTTCCGGTCACCATCTTGGCGATGGTGCTCTTGCCGCTCCCGCTGGCCCCGACCAGGCCAACACACCTCCCCGGCTCGACGGTGAATGAAACCGACTCCACCGCCTTGACGAGTCGCTTCCGATTCCGGCTGGATCGGTAGGCTTTGGAAACGTTGCGGAGCGCCAGCGGTTGCACATCGCTCTTGCCTGGCTCGTGCTGAGAAGCACCGGTTGTTACCTCGTTATAGGACACGATCACCCTCGCCAATGTGGTTCTTGCCCACCACCGCCCTGGCGTGGCAGGCGAGCCTTCCCTGCCTCCACGGGTGAAGCAGGGGAAGTGACGTCGTACATACCTCCTCCGCCTCCTTGCACCGGGGCGCGAACGAACACCCCTGGTCCGGGAGCGAGAGGTCCGGCGGCGAGCCGGCGATGTCGCTTAGTTCGATCCTGTCCGCCCGGGGATCTCCGTAGCACCTCATGAGAGCTTCGGTATAGGGATGGTGCTCGCCATTGAGCATGGAGGAGGAAGGCTGATCCTCGACGATCCTCCCACCGTACATGACGATGGTCCTGTCAGTCTCGCCCAGTACCACCGACATGTCGTGGCTGATCAGGAGGGCGGCGAACTTGCGCATCCGCTGGAGCTCCTTGATTGTCTTCAGCACCGCCGCCTGGACCAGCACGTCGAGGGCGGTTGTCGGCTCGTCAAAGACGATCACCCGGGGTTCAAGGGCCAGCGCCAGGGCTATCGCCGCGCGCTGGCGCATGCCGCCGGAGAGCTCGTGGGGGAAGTTCTTGAGCACCTCCGGGGGGAGTTCGACCATTTGAAGGAGTTCGGTCGCGCGCTGGTGGATCTGCCGATTGCTCGGACGCTCGGACTTGGCGGCATGAGCCTTCAGAACGTCCCCGATCATGTTCTCGAGGTTGCGCACCGGGTTGAGCGCGTTCATACCGCTCTGCAGCACCAAGGCGATGCCGCCGCGACGGAACGCGCGAAGCCGCTCGGGTGATAGGCCGGTGACCTCGCGGCCGTCGAAGGTGATGGCGCCTCCGGTGAGATGCGCGGGAGGCCTGAGCATCTGGGTCAGCGCGAAGCCCAAGGTCGACTTGCCGCAACCGGACTCGCCGACGACGCCTACGAACTCGCCTTCTTCCAAGGAGAGGCTGACGTCACGGACGGCCCAGATCCGATCGCCGTGCGTCGCTTCGTAATAGACATTCACATCCTTGGCATCGAGAAGGGGCATCTAGCGCTCCCTGAGCCGCGGGTTCGACAGCGCGTCGATCCCGAAGTTTATAAAGATGAAGGAGAGGGCGAGGAGGGCGATCGCGAGCCCGGGGATGAGGACCAGGATCCACTGGCCGGTGAGAAGAGCGTTGTCGTTCTCAGCCCAGTAGAGGATCGATCCCCAGCTGACCGTGTTCGGGTTGCCTAGCCCCAGGAATTCCAGGCTGGAGGCGGCTATGACGGCGGCGGTAGCCGCTCCGAAGAAGCTGGCCGCGGCCAGCGACACCATGTTGGGGAGTATCTCCCGGAAGACGATGCGGAAGAGCTTCTCTCCCGAGAGGGTGGCCGCCAGCACGAAGTCCCGAGTTCTCAACGTGGCGGCCTGGCTTCGCATCACCCTTGCCCCGGTCGCCCAGCCGGTGAAGCCGATAACAAGCAAGATCATCCAGACCGAGTTGCTCTTCAGGTAGGCCGCCAGCACGATCATCAGCGGAAGGCCGGGTAGCACGAGGGCGAGGTTGGTGGTGAAGCTGAGGACGTCGTCGACGATGCCTGGGCGGAATCCGGCCACCAGGCCGATGGCGAGGGCTACGACGGTGGCGAGGAGCCCCGCTCCCAGGCCGACCAGCATGGAGACCCTGGTCCCGTAGACCATCTGGGAGAAGACATCCTGGCCGTTGCCGGTGGTCCCGAACCAGTTGCGGGAGTCCGGGTTCAGGTACGGAGGGAAGTTGGACGCGGTCGGCGAGTGGGGGGCAAGGAGAGGGGCGAAGATGGCGACGACGAAGAAGAAGGCGAGGATGGCCAACCCGACCCGGGCCTTCCCATTCCCCCAGAGGGTGGCCACCGAACGGCCGACAAAGACCAGCGAGTTGGGAATCGCCGGAACTCCACCCTGAGGCCTGATGCCAGGCAGCCTTGCCGGCACCTGTTGGGCGTTATCCATGGGCATCTGGCTTGCCTCCTTTCCCTGCACCCTTGCCTTATGGCGGCCCCTACCGGCCGCGTTCACTGCCGCACCCTTGGATCCAGCACTCCGTAGAGCAGGTCGACCAAGAAGATGGTGACGAGCATGCTCACCGTTATCATCAGGAAGATTGCCTGCATGAGCGGGTAGTCGCGGTTGTTGACGGCCTGCAGGAGCAGGCTGCCTATCCCGGGGTATCCGAAGATGCTCTCGACCAACACCGACCCGCCGATCACCGTCCCCAGAGCAAGGCCGAAGCTGGTGACGTTGGGCAAGAGAGCATTCCTGGCCACGTAGAGCAGGGCTATGGTCCTGCTCTTGAGGCCATTACCTTCGGCGAATACCACGTAATCCTCTCCGAGGGTGTTGATCATGTTGTTGCGCATCCCCAGCACCCAGCCGGCAAGGGAGGTAATCACCAGGGTGGTCGCCGGCAGGACGCTGTGGTACGCGGCGTCCAAGAGGAAGGAGAGGGTCAGGTGCGGGGTCGCGCCCGCGGAGTAGCCGCCGGTCAGCGGGAAGAGCTGCTCCTTGAAGCCCAGGAAGTAGAGCAGGAGCAGTCCGAACCAGAAGGGTG
>JAKAOC010000202.1 GCA_021823385.1 Actinomycetes bacterium | reverse complement strand
AGCGTCGGCGGCGGTCTGGAGGCTGGTCAGATCGGCGGAGATCTGCTGGTAATCGTTCGTTTGTGAAGTGACGTTTGCGTACTGCTGGGCGATATCCTGCTGCGGAAGCTTGTACGCCGCCATGATCGCCTGGATCATGGCCTGCGTGTTTATGCCTGAAATCAGGCCATTGAAGGTCACCGCCGGACCGCTGCCCGAAGTGTTCAATGAGTAGCTGGAGAACGGCGAAGAGCTCGAGGTCGAACCGGAGCTGTTTACGTAGGTCACGGGTCCTCCTTGGCGCGAAGGCGGCAGCTCGGGCGCCCGAGGTGAGGGGGTGGCCGGGGGCGGTCACGCCTCCGGCCACCGCGGTCGGCTTAGGGAATCAGCTTGAGGAGCAGCTGGGGCAGCGATTGCGCCTGGGAGAGCATGGCGATGCCGGACTGCATGAGGACCTGATCCGAGGAGAACTTGGTCATCGCCTGGGCCACGTTGGCGTCCACCATGGTGGAATAAGCGGACTGGACGTTCTGCTGGCTCACCGTGTCATTGGCGATGATGGCCTGGATCTGGTTCTGGGTGGCGCCCACCACGGCTTCGGCGGAGGCCACGTAGCTGATGGCCGACTGCACCGCGCTCATGGCCGAGATGGCCGCCGAAGCGGTGCCGATGGAGACCGAGGCTCCGGCGACTCCCATGGCCGAGGCGGTCATGGTGGCGATGGAGACCACCACCTGGTCCGCCGAGGCGGCATAGGCGCCGATCTGGAAGGACTCGCTCTGATAGGAGCCGTTGAGAAGGGCGGTCTGGCCGAACTGGGTGCTCTGGGCGATCTGGTCCAGCTGGTTCTGCAGGGCGGCGAACTCCTGCTGGTCGGCGGCCAGCGAAGAGGAGTTGGCGGTGCCCGCGTTGGAGGCCTGGGTGGCCAGCTCGTTCATCCTCTGCAGGATGGAGACCTGCTGGTTCATGGCGCCTTCGGCGATCTGCAGGACCGAGATGGCGCTCTGGCCGTTGTTGATCGCCACTCCCAGGCCGTTGGCCTGTACGTTCAAGCCCTGGGCTATGACATAGCCCGAGGCGTTGTCGGCAGCGGTCTGGATCTGCAGGCCCGAGGAGAGCTCCGAGATCGCCGACTGCATGTTGTTGCTGGTTGCGTTCAGGTTGTTGTAGGCGTCGATAGCCGAGATATTGGTGTTGACTGAGAGAGACATCTCCCGAATTCCTCCATGATAAACAGCAAATGCTTGTCAATCCATTGACAGGTGCGCCCCGGGGGGACGCACGCCTATCAATCGGAGCAAGGGCCGGAATCCTTTAGCGGTTTTGGGGAAGGTCCACTAACTTGCCTCGACCACGGCTTCGAGAACGCGCGCCGCCCGACACATGAAACAGGAAGATTGCGCACGATGGGGGTTGCACCCATACCATGAATTGGGTGGGCCGTTACGTTCTCGACCAGACATTGGTCCCGTCCTATTTCGACGCGGCGTCCTACGCCCGTGGCCTCGCCTACTTCCGTGCCGGCCGGGTAAGGTCGCTTGAGGTCCGTGACAGCGCATCCATCGTCGCGCTGGTCAGCGGCACCAAGCTCTACCGCGCTGAGCTCACCTTCCGGCCCGACTCCAAAGGGGACCTCCACTTCTCGATCGGGGTTTGCAGCTGTCCGGTGGGCATCCGATGCAAACACATGGCGGCCGCCCTTCTTGCGCTGGCAGAGGCATTGGAGGTGGGCTCCGAAGCGCAGGAACCAGGTAAGACGGCTCCAGGATGGCGCGTGGCGCTGTCCGAGATGGTCGCCGCAGCTTCCCCGCCCGGCTCGGGTGTAAGTCCAATAGCGCTCATGTTCGAACTACAGCGCATCGCGCCACCCCGCCGCTACGGCCAAGTGGACACGCCGGCCGGCGGCGGGAGCTACAAACTCGCGGTGCGCCCGGCGATCAAGTCGGAGCGAACCGGCCGTTGGGTGATGTCCGGCGTCAAATGGGGAGCGACCTCGACCTACGGCACGGTACGCCCCGCCGGACACGAGGAATGGTTCCACGAATGGCTCGCGCTGTACATCGCGACCGAGGAGACGGGTGGGGCGCACGGATACTACGGCTCTCAGAGGCACTACTACCAAGCTCCCGCCTGGTGCTTCCTGGACGACTTCGCCTCCGGGCAAGTGTGGCACCTCCTGGCCGAGGCGAAACGGCTAGGCATCCCCTTCGTCCGCGGAGGCAACGCGACGGGCGGCATCGAATTCCGAGCCGAACCTCTCCAAGCGGCACTTGAGATCTCCGAGCGCGAAGACGGGTCGCTCAAGCTCGAGCCACGCCTCGGGGCACCGGGAGAGATCGCGGGCTACGAAGTGCGCGTCTTTGGCTCACCTGCGGTGGGGAGCTACCGCTGGCGGCGCGGAGCCTCACCTGACTCCGCCACCGTCGTACTCGCCCCGCTATCGACAGCACTGCCATGGCGTCTTGCCTCCGCAATTGCGCAAGGGGTCGAACTGCAGGTGCCGGCAGCCGAGCGCGCCCAGTTCTTCTCCCTTGCCTACCCTGCGCTCATCGCCAGTTTCCAGGTTGACGCCGAGGAGGGGCTGACGCCCAGAAGCGCAAGCCCTCGCCTTCTCTTCCGGCTCGGCGGAGACGGTGCGACGACGGTGGCCGTGGAGCTGCTCTGGCGATACGAAGACTCCGGCGACGTGGTCGCCGAGTTCGGCCTTGCCGGCGAGCAGTTGGCCGGAGGGTCAGTTTTGAGGGACGAACGCGCCGAGGAGACGATACTCGCCCAGGCCCGCGGGATTCTCGGAGTCGGCCTGTCGCGCCGGGCGCGTCAAAGCTTCAGCCTCACCGGAGCAGACGCCCTCAACTTCACTCTCGAGACCCTGCCGTTGATCCAGGAAGGCACAGGGTACTTCGTGGTCGAGTACGAAGCGGGTTTCCCGGACTTCGTGGAATCACCGGCCCCGCCGACGATCCGGCTTGGCGCTGAACCCACCACCGAAGGCCAGTCGGACTGGCTCGACCTGACGGTGCACATTGAGGTCGCCGGGCGGCAGTTGCCGGTTACTGAGCTGCTGGGCGCGCTGTACTCCGGCGCATCCCGCATGCTCTTGGAGGACGGGACGTATTTCTCACTACACGACCCAGCGCTCGCGCGCTTCCGTAGCCTGGTCGAAGAAGCCCGTTCGATGGCTGATGCCCCACCGTCGAGGCTCAAGCTCAGCCGCTTCCAAATCGACCTGGCATCGGAGCTCTCATCGATAGGGCAGTTCGACGAAACAGCGGGGCACTGGCTCTCCCGCGCAGCCGGACTGACCAAGGCCGGCGGGGTCGAGCTCCGCAATGAACCTCCGAAGCTGTCGGCCACGCTCCGGCCATATCAGGCAGAGGGCTACTCCTGGCTCGCCTTCCTGCGCGAGCTGGAGCTGGGAGGCATCCTTGCCGACGACATGGGACTAGGCAAGACGGTGCAGGCACTGGCGCTGCTGGTGGACATCCACTCCGGCGGGCGGGAGGCCCGGCCGTCATTGATCGTCGCGCCTACCAGTGTCGCTGCCAACTGGCTGGTGGAAGTCGCCCGTTTTGCACCCTCGCTGGTCGTGGCACACCTGGGCGCCACCTCGCGCAAGGAGAAGGCTTCCGTCGCCGAACGAATCGCCGGCGCCGACCTGGCCGTCACGACCTATACGGTTCTGCGCCTCGACGAGGAGGAGTTCGCAGGCCTGGCCTGGGACTGCGTGGTCTTCGACGAGGCGCAGTTCGTCAAGAACCACCAATCCAAGGGGTACCGCTCGGCGCGCAGGCTCTCGGCGAAGACCAGGTTCGCACTTACCGGCACGCCGCTCGAGAACAACCTCATGGAGCTGTGGAGCATCCTCTCGCTGGTGGCGCCAGGGGTGTTGGGCTCCGCACGAACCTTCAGGGAGATGTACCAGCTACCGATCGAGCGCAACCGGGACAGCGAGGCCCTGGCACGGATGCGCCGGCGGATCCGGCCCTTGATGCTGAGACGCACCAAGGAAGAGGTCGTCGCCGAGCTTCCCGGCAAAAGTGAGCAGGTTCTGGAGCTGGCACTTGCCCCCCAGCACAGGCGCGTATACGACCTGCACCTGCAGCGCGAGCGCCAGCGCATCCTCGGCCTGCTGGAGGACTTCCGCGAGAACCGGATTACCATCTTCAGCTCGCTTACCAAGCTTCGCCAGTTGAGCATCGACCCCTCGCTTGTGGACGCGCAGGCCTACGCCGGCATCCCTTCGTCCAAGCTTGAATTCCTCCTGGAAAGCTTGGAGGAAATTACGGCCGAGGGCCACCGCGCGCTGGTGTTCAGCCAGTTCACGAGCTTTTTATCCCGCATCAGAGGAGCCCTGGAGTCCAGGGGCATCCGCCATCTGTACTTGGACGGCGCCACCCGGGGCCGCGGAAAGTTGCTGGATGAATTCGCGACCGGCGAGGTACCGGTCTTCCTCATCAGCCTCAAGGCCGGAGGCTTCGGCCTCAACCTGACGGCCGCGGACTACGTCTACCTTGTCGATCCGTGGTGGAATCCGGCCGCCGAGAGCCAGGCGGTGGATCGTGCCCATCGCATTGGCCAGACGCGCAGCGTCATGATTTACCGCTTGGTCTCCCAGGACACGATCGAGGAAAAGGTGGTTCAGCTCGGCAAGAAGAAGGCGGCACTGTTCGCCCAAGTGATGGAGGGTGTGGCCAGCGACGCGACCTCCATCAACGCCGAGGACATCCGCCGCCTGCTCGACGCCTGAGGCGCCCGGACCGAGGAAGGCGGGCGGCCCCTTTCCCGATCGTCAAGGGCCAGCGCATAAGAATCAATCGATGCCACGTCCGCGGCCACCAGGCCCGGAGCTCCTGGGCCGTCGCTGATTCCCCTTCAAGTCACCGCGGGCCCCTGCCGAAGAGCAAGGTGCCCAGGAGGGGCAAGGAAGCAGCAACGGACGCTCCGGCTGAAAGGAACCCATGTCTCGGAGCGCCCGCGCCGCCCTCCTGGTGCCCCTGGGAATCGTGATGATCGTGGTGATGCTCGTCGTGCCAATGCCGGCGGTGGTCCTCGACTTCCTGATCACCCTCAATATCAGCTTCGCGATCATCGTCCTTATGGTTGCACTCCGGGTAAAGGACCCGGTCGAGTTCTCGACCTTCCCTTCCGTACTCTTGGTGGCCACAATGTTCCGGCTGGCGCTGAACGTGAGCGCGACGCGCCTGGTGCTGCTGCACGGTTACGCCGGAAGCGTCATCCAAAGCTTCGGGCACTTCGTGGTTGGCGGATCCGTCGTTGTTGGACTGGTCGTCTTCCTGATTCTCTTTGTAATCCAGTTCGTGGTTATCACCAATGGAGCGGGCCGAGTGGCCGAGGTGGGCG
>JAKAOC010000201.1 GCA_021823385.1 Actinomycetes bacterium | reverse complement strand
AGGGGGTCGGGACCTGGATTTCGAAAAGCCGACGGCGGCTTCCATCGCGCAAGCTGTGGATTGCCTTCGCCCTTCCCTCGAGCGGGTTCATCCAGGTCGACGAAGGCGCTCGAAGGGCGATTCGTGATAAAGGGTCGTCGCTTCTGGCCGTCGGAGTGACCGGGTTGGGGGGAGCCTTTGCCGCGGAGGACGCGGTAGAGGTCGTCTCCGAAGATGGGGGCATCATCGCCAAGGGCTTGGCCCGCATAGGCGCGGACGAGCTCGGCGGCGAGTTGCAGCGGCGCCGAGCCGGGCTGGCGTCCGACGTCTCGGCCCTGGCGATGCATCGCGACGACATGATTCTGCTGGAGGGCTAGCCCGCCACCGAGAAGGCTGTGCTCATTAGGCTGGAGGGGGATGAAAGATCTCACCTCTGCAAATTCCGAGCTTCTGGCGTTGGCCGGCAGGGTGAAGGAAGCCTCGCGGCGTGTCAGGCTTGCTTCCGCCCAGCAGAAGAACGACGCATTGGGCTACATGGCCGAGGGCCTTGAGCTTGCCGTCGAGGAGATTTTGGCGGCAAACGCCGACGACGTCGACCGTGCCCGCCGTGGGGGAATGCCCTCGACCCAGGTTGACCGGCTGGTGCTCACTCAAGCGAGAGTCTCGGACATGGCCGCTCAGGTTCTCGAGGTTGCCGCGCTTGCCGATCCCGTCGGCCAGGTCACCCGTGGATACCGCCTGCCCAACGGCCTTGCGGTCAGCCGCGAGCGCGTGCCTCTCGGGGTGGTGGGGATCATCTACGAGAACCGGCCCAATGTCACTTCGGATGCAGCCGCTTTGTGCCTGAAGAGCGGCAACGCGGCCTTCCTGCGCGGCTCCTCGGCGGCGTTTGCCTCCAACCGCGCAATCGCCTCGGTTCTATCCGAAGCACTCGCTAAGGCGGGCCTCCCGAGGGAGGCCGTGGCGCTGGTGCCGGACGCCTCCCGTGAATCGGCGGTGGCCTTCATGCGGCTGCGCGGTTACATAGACTGCCTGATACCACGTGGGGGCCGATCCCTGGTCGCTGCCATCGAGGAGCATGCCACCGTCCCGTACATCATCGACGGGGAAGGCAACTGCCACATCTTTGTCGACGCCAGCGCGGATCTCGACGCCGCCGAGGACATTGTCCGCAACGCCAAGGTGCAGCGGCCGAGCGTCTGCAACGCCGTCGAGACGGTGCTGGTGCACCAGGCGGTCGCCACGGAGTTCCTCTCTCGCATGGACCGCTTCCTTCCCGAGGTGGAGATTCATGGTGACGAGCGGGCCTGCGCGGCAATCAGTCGCGCCGTGCCGGCCACAGAAGATGACTGGGCCACCGAGTATCTGGATCTCAAGCTCGCGGTTCGTGTCGTGGACGGGCTGGACGAGGCCGTGGATCACATTTCCCGCTACGGTACGGGGCATTCGGAGGCGATCCTCACCAATGACTACGCCAACGCGAACCGCTTCATGCGCGAAGTTGACGCGGCGGCGGTGCTTGTGAACGCCTCCACTCGATTCGTCGACGGCAACCAGCTCGGCCTGGGGGCCGAGATCGGCATCAGCACACAGAAGCTCCACGCACGTGGCCCCATGGGCCTGGAGGCTCTAACCACGGAGCGTTACGTGATCGAGGGCAACGGGCAAGTTCGCGGCTAGGCAAGGACGCGGGAACGGATGGAGTGGTGAGAGTTACGGGCGAGGGATTCGAGAGCATAACCGAGGTGGGCGACGCGCTGGCCCAGGCGTCCTACCTGTCGAGCCAGGAGATTTCCACCACGGTGTACCTGGCCACGGTGCTGCGCAAGCCGATCCTGGTGGAGGGACCGGCAGGCACCGGTAAGACGGAGCTTGCCAAGGCGCTGGCCAGAGCTCTTGATGCCGAGCTCGTGCGCCTGCAGTGCTACGAAGGCCTTGACGATGCCAAGGCGATCTACGAATGGAACTACTCCAAGCAGCTGCTGCGCATCCAGGCGGCCAGGGCCGCCGGCGAGGACCCTGCCGATTGGGATGCGGTGAAGGAGAACATCTTCTCCGAGGAGTTCCTGCTTCCACGCCCACTGCTCCGGGCGATCTCCCTGGACGAGCCGGTCGTTCTCCTGATCGACGAGGTCGATCGGGTGGAGCTGGAGACCGAAGCGCTTTTCCTGGAGCTGCTGTCGGACTTCCAGATAACCATTCCGGAATTCGGCACGGTTTCTGCCACCCGCCAGCCGATAGTCATCCTGACCTCGAACAACACTCGCGAGCTGTCCGAGGCGCTCAAGCGCCGCTGCCTCTTCCTGCACATCGGGTATCCGAGCAAGGAGAGGGAGAAGGCGATCCTCATGCTCAAGGTCCCGGGACTTCCGGAGGAGCTTGCGGCAAAGATCGCCGACTTTGCCGCCATGCTTCGGTCGCTGGACCTGAAGAAGCACCCCTCCATCTCCGAGACTCTGGATTGGGCGGTGACCCTGCTCACGCTGGACGCCAAGGACCTCGATCCCGCGACCGTTGCCTCGACGCTGAACGTGCTTCTCAAGTACCAGGCCGACGTGGAGAAGGCTCGGGCAAAGCTCGGATAGGAGCCTTCCATGATCGACCAGCTGGTCTCCTTCGCGGACGCCCTTCGCGAAGCCAAAGTCCCCGTTTCGATGACGGAAGTCCTGGACGCGACGTCCGCTGTCAGGGCGCTGGGCGAGATCGACCGTCCGACGTTTCGGACCGCCCTGTTCGCGACCATGATCAAGGACGAGGGCCACCGCGAGGTATTCAACCTCCTTTTCGATGTCTTCTTCGCGAATCGATACCCTTCGGTCTCCGAGGACCAGGAGTCCAGGGAGGATCAGATCTGGGCGGACCCCTCCGGTGCCGCGCAGGAAGTCGCCGGTGGGGGCGGGGGAGCTGACGAACTGCGCAAGATGATGATCGAGGCGATGCTGGCGGGCGACCTGGCCCGCCTGGCCCGGCTGGCCCGTGCGGCCGTCGCCCGCCACGGAGGCATGGAGAAGGGACGCGCGGTGAGCGGCGTCTATTACACCTACCGCACCTTGAAGCAGCTCGATGTCGAGATGGTCTATGCGAAACTGCGTGAGGAGCTTGCCGGGCAGGAGGGGGATGGCGCCATCGGCGAGGCCATCCTCACCAACCGGGTTGAGGAGCTCGTCGCCGAGCTGCGTCAGGCGATCGACGCCGAGGTGCGGCGCATGCTCGTGGAGGATCGGGGCGAGGAGGCGGTTGCCCGGACCATGCGGCCCCTACTGCCTGAGGACATCGACTTCATGCAGGCCTCTCGTGACGAGATCCAGAAAGTTAGGCGGGCCATCGGACCGTTGGCGCGGAAGCTGGCGACGCGGCTCGCCAAGCGTCGCATGAGCAGCAGGAAGGGGCCGTTGGACTTTCGGCGGACCTTTCGGGAGTCTCTCGGCTACGGGGGAGTGCCGGTGAAGCTGGAGTTCCGGCCGCCACGCCTTTCCAAGCCCGAGATCTTCATCGTCGCCGACATCTCCGGATCGGTCGCCGCCTTCGCCCGGTTCACCCTGCAGCTGGTCTACGCCTTGTCGGAGGAGTTCAAGAAGGTACGCAGCTTCGTCTTCATCGATGCGATCGACGAGGTGACGGGGTACTTCGAGAGCGCGGATTCAATCGAGGAGGCCCTGAAACTCGTGAACACCAAAGCCAACGTTGTGCACGTTGACGGCCACACGAACTACGGGCACTCCTTCGAGCAATTTCGGGACAACTATCTGGCACAGCTTTCCAAGAAGTCCACGGTCATCGTCCTCGGCGACGCGCGTAACAACTACCACGCCTCCCGGTCGGACCTGCTAGGCGAGATGCGTTCCAGGGCTTCGCGACTTTACTGGCTGAACCCGGAACCCGCCTCTTACTGGAATTCCGGCGACTCGGTGATAAGCGAGTACTCCCGCTACTGCGACGCGGTGGTGGAGTGCCGGAACCTGCGCCAGCTCGAGGCCTTCATTGAGCTGATCGGCTGAGAGTCTCCGGAGGGCGTGTACGCGTGCCTATGGCGCAAGCGCGGAGCGCGATCACCGTGGCGTCCCACCGCGAGACCCATGCCGAGGGCCCGGCGCTTAGGGCTATCCCATCCTTTGGCATCCGCCGAGCCCGACAGCGCCCGCATTTGAACCCGCTTTGCTTCTCGCGCATCCGCCTGGCCGGGAGAAGGATTTGCTGCGGTGATCTTGCATGCCCCGGGGAGGGCTCGGTGGCGGTGCCAAGCTGCAACGGCGCCTCGCCCCCTAGCAGGAGACGTCGGCGTCATAATTGCTCATCATCGCGGTCTGGATGTACCAGGGGATTCCGCCGGCAAAGGGGTTAAGTGCGCCCGTCGAGCTGTAGAGGGAGGTGCAGGCCGCAATTCCGTCGGACGAGTAGAACCACAGTGGAATCGGCCCTCCGCCTGGACCAAGTATGGTGACACCACCGCCACTGGTCGTGCCCGTGGTGATTTGAGCGTACATCGTCGCGTGCCCCGAGTAGATGCCTGCGATGATCCCTTGCTGGTTCAGGTAGTCGACCGCTCCCTGGATGGTGGCGGTGTTGAGTGCGGGGTCGGAGCTCCAGTAGGAAGTCGCCCCCTCAACGTCGATCCACCATATCGGGGAGGAGACTCCCGCTGCGTTGGCCTGGGCGAAAGCGTAGGCGGCGTCGTTGTAGCCGTAGTTGTAGGCCTGGTTGGCGAGGGTCGAGGATCCTTGCGGTCCGTTCATGTACTCCGAGCTGGGAGTAGCGCCCCAGGAGCCGTTGACGACCGGCAAAGCCAAGAAGGTGTAGAGCTGATAGTTGCCCTGCGCCCAGGTGGCTTCCTTTGCCATGCATGTGTTCGACGCGCTGAACGGCCAGCCGTTAACCTCGACCATTACGAAGGTGCCGCTGGTGGGCGGGCTGGAGAGGCCGCACTGGAAGTTGCTCACGTCGAAGCCCGGCGCTCCGGTCATCGACGAGACGATATAGGTGGCGGAATTGAGGGAAACCGCCGGCGCGGGCAGTGTCGTGCCCCCCTGGGACCCAAAGAACGGCGCATCCCCGAATGAGAAGATCCCGCCGTCGGAGGCCACCAGCCAGTACCCCTTGCCGTCCGGGGTGGCCGCCATGCCGACAATGGGCTTGTTGAGGGTCATGGCGCCGGTGGAGCCATAGAAGTGGGCATCCCCGAATGAGAAGATCCCGCCGTCGGAGGCCACCAGCCAGTACCCCTTGCCGTCCGGGGTGGCCGCCATGCCGACAATGGGCTTGTTGAGGGTCATGGCGCCGGTGGAGCCGTAGAAGTTGGCATCCCCGAATGAGAAGATCCCGCCGTCGGAGGCCACCAGCCAGTACCCGAGGCCCGTGGGTGTGCT
The DNA here is from genome assembly GCA_021823385.1 of Actinomycetes bacterium. The sequence goes on along the minus strand of JAKAOC010000201.1, from coordinate 25 downwards.
GGCGGAGCCGACGATCGGCTTGTTC
>JAKAOC010000200.1 GCA_021823385.1 Actinomycetes bacterium | reverse complement strand
GGATCTGACTACCGAGTTGCCGAGACCGGTCATCTCCGCGATCAGAGCTTCGTCGATGGGCATGCCAGCGAGGATCGAGCGGAAGATCGTTTGCCTCACCTTCAAGGTCGACGGGTCTTGGTCGATTGCCGCATCCAGGATCGATTGGCTTGCTTCGGTCATTGTCTTTTCCTCCGACTCGCAGTGTAGGACCGGGCCGGCCAAGTCGGCTATCGGCTCGAGTGCGCAAAGGGTCGTCGGGGGAGTGCTAGCCTTTGGCGCCGCCCCTGCCACGATGGAGGCACCCGTGGATCTCGATGAGCTGCAGGAGCAGACCTTTGCCCGCGCTACAGCGGTGACGCGGAGCGCCTATCCTCCGGAGCGCCGCCTGAGCGGGAAGCGCCTGTCGGGATACCTTGACCGGCGCATCTTCGGCGTCGTGACGACGACGCGGCCCGACGGCCGTCCTCACGCCGCGATAACGTCCTATCGAAGGCGAGGCTCGACGTTCTGGATGCCAACGGCTGCCGGATCGGTCCGAGAGGGAAACGTTCGCAACGAGCCGTGGCTGGTCCTCGTGGTCACTCAAGGCGAGCGAGACGAGCATGTCGTCGTGATCGTGGAAGGTCCGTGCAGCGTGGTGGACGAACCCGACGTTCCTGCCGATGTGGTGGCGACCACGCCGGAGGCATGGGTGTCGGTTTGGCTGCGTCTCGACGCCGCGCGACTCCTCTCCTATGCGGCGGAAGGCTCCAAGCTCTGAGGAAGAGGACGCGCACCGGCCGGGGCGCGCTCGATCCTCCTCGTACGAAAGATGACGCCACGTTTCGGCCGGGCGCGACCGTCGCTCAGCAGACTCCGTGTCCGGGGTTGTGGTGGTGAGGGGCGCGAGAAGTGGAGGCTGCGCCCTTGCGCCGGTTCATCGGCGACGCGGGCACATGCCCCGAGTCGAGTCGTTCCATCGCCGCGCGGATGTCGGCCAAGAGGGTTTGGGCCAAATCTCGCCCGAGCCCTTCACGTACGACGATGCGAAGAACAGCGATTTCGGACGCGTTCGGCGCCAACGTATAGGCGGGGACGATCCAACCTCGCTCCCGAAGCGCCGCCGAGAGGTCGAAGACGGTCCAGGATTCTTGTGAGGTGAGGCGGAAGCACACGACGGGAAGCGCGTCGGTCTTGGACAAGAGGGTAAACCTGCCGGTTGCCTCCAGTTCGGAGCTGATCCAGGTTGCGGTTGAAGCAAGTGCGCTCATGACCTTCGCATAGCCCTGGCGCCCCAGGCGCAGCAGGTTGTAGTACTGCGCCACGATCTGCGAAGAGCCGCGAGAGAAGTTCAGGTTGAATGTCGGATGATCCCCGCCGAGGTAGTTGACGTGGAAGACGAGCTCGTCGGGCAACAGTTCGGCCTCCCGCCATATCGACCAGCCGATGCCGGGGTAGACCAATCCGTACTTGTGCCCCGAGGTGTTGATCGACTTCACGCGCGGGAGGCGGAAGTCCCACGTCAGCTCGGGACTGTTGAATGGCGCGACAAAGCCGCCCGAGGCCGCGTCGACATGGATCGGAACGTCGATGTCGCGGTCGTGCTGAAGCTGATCCAGCGCCGATGCGAGTTCGTCGACAGGTTCGTACTCGCCCGTGTAGGTCGAGCCGAGGATTCCCACTACGCCGATGGTGTTCTCGTCCACCATGCTGAGCGCCTCGTCGACGCCGAGCACATAGCGAGTGGTGGTCATGGGAACGTACCGGGGCTCGACCTCGAAGTAGCGGGCGAATTTTTCCCAACAGACCTGCACGTTTGCGCCCATGACGATGTTCGGGGTCACGGATCCGGCCGCCGCTCCCCGCTGCTTCTTCCATCGCCACTTCATGGCAAGGCCCGCGAGGTGGATCGCCTCGGAAGAGCCCACCGTTGCGGTCCCGGTCGCTCCGGTCTCCTCGGGGGCGTGGAAGAGATCGGCGATCATATTGACGCAACGGTCGGCCAACTCGGCCGTCTGGGGGTACTCCTCCGCATCGACGAAGTTCTTGGAGAGAGTGCGCGCCATGAGGGACTCCGCCTCCGGCTCCATCCAAGTCGTCACGAAGCTGGCGAGGTTGAGCGAAGCATTGCCATCGAGATTGAGTTCGTCCTCGATGAGCTGCGCCACGACCCGCGGAGCGGAGGAGCGCTCCGGCAGGCGATAGCGGGGGATTTCCTCGGAGAGATCCCGAGCGCTGTAGACGGGGGCGAGCGATGACTCGGCTCCCTGCTGGGGCCTGGCCGCTTTTCGGGACAACACGGATATACCTCCCCAATCGACGGGGTGTCGGTTTTCCCCGTCGCAACGAGCGCGTCGTACCTGTTTAGCAAAGAATGGGGATTTCGGGACTACACGACCCGATCCGCACCTTTGATGTGCGTTTGCACGACGGCGGCGGGGAGTCGGAGTGCCCTCCAGTTGACAGCCCCGTGAAGGGGAACTGAGGGGGACGCACAAGTCGATTCCAGCGGGCCACGTCGGCCGGTGCTTGTCCTGGAGCGGGGGAACCAGCCGGCCCTGCCGAAGAGCGCCGGGATCACGATCCGCCACATCGGCACTGCGCCTGCGGGCGCAGTTTCGTCCTGGCTGACCCGCTGTTCCGGTCATTCGTGGAGAATCAGCTTCAACTGGTTGGCCGCCCGGCCGATGTGCAGAGGGTGGGGCCGCCTCGGCGGGCGCGCACCCCTCTAGTGGAACGACATCCTCCGTGGAATAGTCGAAGCGAGCAGACGCCCTGCAGCTCAGGCGCCGCCGGCCAGGCACCGCGGGTTGCACGCGTGATACTCCATGACAAGTGGCTGCCTTTCCTCCGACGCGAGCCAGTGCCTGCACATCACGGGCCATGGCGTCCGGCAGCCGAAGTATGAGGTTCTTACCCATGTCATCATGCGACTATGTCATCTAGTTTCGCCGCCGGCATTTCCAGCCACCACGTGTCGGTGGAAGGTTTCAGCGAATCGCAGCCGTGGCGCGCACCGAGCCCCATACTGTCGGGCCTGCATTCGGCGGAAACGGCCTGGTCCTCGAGAGGTGGAGTCGACCAGGGCACAGTGCGCATCGAAGGATCGCGTCCCGCCGTGGTCGACAGGCGCTGGAGCCCGCGCGGCCAAATCGATTTATCGACTCTGCGGGTTGTGGGGAGTCTTTCGGCATGCTGTGAGCCAACAGCTCCTAGAATGGTGTGACTAGGCACGCCGGTAGAACTGCGTTGATCGAAGTAAGTCGCAGGTCTGCGGAGCTGGTCAACCGAAATTCTTCCTGGTCAACCCTTCTCGGAGCAATAAACTCCGACATTGGTCGGCACAACTGGTATAACGAAACGGAATCTTAAGAAAATGGCAACCGGAACAGTAAAATTCTTCAATAGCGAGAAGGGCTTTGGGTTTATCGCCCCTAGCAACGGAGACGACGACGTCTTCGTGCACTACTCCAAGGTGGTCGGCGACGGCTACAGGGCCCTCCAGGAGGGCCAGCAGGTCGAGTTCGATGTGGCCCAGGGCCGCAAGGGACTCGAAGCACAGAACGTGCGCGTCATTTAGCAGTACAACCTGCACTGTGCGAAGCGGAAGTAACTAGCCACGGCAAGTGGCTTGCGCACGCTGAATCGCGTATTCCTCCCCGCTGGGCCTCGGGCGCGACTGAACTCTTGACTCGGCCAAGTCCGACGAAGAGTTCGGCCCGAGAGCCTGGGGCACCGGGGAGCAACTGCCGAGTGCGAGTACTGCGGCCGAGTTCGGGAAAGCCGCGCTTCGGGAGTTGCCGAAAGGAAATTTCTGGGCCTACGCAGACGTCGTGCCCCAGTTGCGCAGGTGATCTCCAAGCTCGATAACCCCGAGCGTTCGGCAAGCCGGCTGTCCGGGTATTCCCGATCCGCCTATCGCAGGTCACCCCAAGCGGAGCATCCACTCGGATCCCGATGGCCATCTGCGAGGATGGCTCTGGGTCTTCGCCAAGTCACATCCCCGATGGGGCTATCGCCCTACGCATCACCAGCTTCGAGCTCGGGGGCGGATGGGTAATTACAAGAAGGTCAAGCGTCTCCGGAGGCAAGAGGGACTTCGAGTGCCACGCCGTAACCGTCGTGAGCGCATCGACACGTCGCCTGCTCCGCCGCTCGATCCAACTGCCCTGAACGCCTGGTGGGGAGTCGACCTCTCCTTCGATGCCGACGAGAGGGGGCGACCGATCGCTTTTCTCTCCATCGTGGATGAGCACACGAGGGAGTGCCTCGGCGGTGTGGTCGAGCGACAGATCACCTCTACTGATGTCATCGCTCTACTCGACAGGCTTGTCGCCGAACCAGTCGCACCGCCGGCATGCGCTTGGGGCAATGGTCCAGAGTTTGCTTCGCGAGCACTTGCGGACTGGGCAGATGGCCACGTTGGGCTCAACTACATCCCACCGGGTTCCCCCTGGTGCAACGGCTGCGTGGGGTCCTTCAACGCAAGCCCGCGTGACGGGTGTTCGAACATCGACGCGTTCTACTTCCCGTTTCACGCGCAGATGGTCATCGCTAACTGGAAGTGCGAGTACATCGAGATTGACGAGGATCGGCTACGCCTCGCCGATCGAATTCGAGCTGTCACTGACCAACCAGACTGCCTGAACGCACCATACCAGGTGGAAAAGGAACCCGGAGCAGGTCACATTTTCCGGGAAATAGGGGCGGTGCATGGTACAATTCCACAGCGCTTCGGTGCGCAGCGCTGAATCTATGCGGGGGTGGAGAGACTGTGGCTGCTACCTACGATGATGCAAACCTTGTCGTCCAGTTGGTACGGTGGAGTACTGAAATGGGACTTGACGATGCGATGAAGGAGATCTTCTCCGATGGATTCGATCCGTCTGACGGTGCATCTGAGAGTCCGGCGGTCCGCAAGATCTTGACCTTTGGTGAGACGGTCGGAAGTCTCGTTAAGCACGGGGTCCTTGACTGGGATCTTCTCAGCGATCTTTTTTGGATCGATGGTATGTGGAATCGAGTCGCAGCGCATGCAGCGTTCGCCCGAAACCGGCTTGGCGAACCGCGTATCTACGAACACTTTGAAGCGTTGGCGACACGGAGCTCCGACTAGCTCTTCAAGAGCAGAGGTCGATTACGTGCTCGCTGCGGTGAGCTCGACGTTGTTCGCTCTTGGCGGATCCGCCAAGCCGGAGTGTGCTGCAGCTGCCAAGGTGGAGCCTCACGCTGCGGAGCCGTCGAATCAAGGGTTCACCTTGGTGGAGCGAAGGAAGCGCGCTTTGTGGCTCCGCGGTGGCTTTGGTTCTGAACTTCCTCGCTGCCGGCATGCCCCGGTCTGAAAGTGGAGGCGTGCGCTTGGGTATCATTCGAAAGGAACTGGCTTCGTCGAAGCTGGCGATGAAGAATGTTTTCGCGAATCGCTCGATGCGTCA
>JAKAOC010000199.1 GCA_021823385.1 Actinomycetes bacterium | reverse complement strand
TTGGCTAGTTGTGCGGGCGGCCGGGCCAGTGGCCGGCCGCGCTGAGTCGGAGAAGGCTTTCGATCCCTCGGCCGACCTTGGTCCGCGTCAGGGGTGGGCGGGGGTTCCAACCGCCACGCAAATGGTCCCGGGACGGGGCTTTAGTCCGTCTTCCTGGTGCGACGGTTTTGAGTCATGGCGAGATGCGTTTGGTGGGCGCTAAGCGCTTGGGCCGGAAGGGGCGTGAAGTCGCCCCGTGGATTGCGGATGCCGTCGAGAAACATGGTGAGGTAGCGGCGGTATAGGTCGGGGGCCAGGTTGCGGCTGCTGTCGAGGATGGCGCTAAGGGCAAGCTGGATGAAAATGATGTCGGTCTGGTCGAAGTCCGGCCGGACGGCACCTTGGTCCTTGGCTCGCTCAACCAAGGCTGTCAGAAGCGGCGCGACCTGATCTCGGGCCTGTGCGACCCGCGTATCGCCAAGCGCCGGGTTGTTCATGATCTGGTTCAACCCACGGTCGCCGTGGCGCATGTGGAGGGCACGCTCCATAAACATCACGAGACCCTCCCAGGCGTCCTGCTTCTGGAGTGCTTCTTCGGCGACTGCGGCGACCTCGCCGAGGCGTTTCTCGAAAAGCGCGTCGATGACCTCTTCCTTATTGGCGAAACGGCGGTACGCGGTACCAATTCCAACGCCGGCGTGATGGGCGATGTCATTCAAGGTCACGTTCAGCCCATGCTCGGCGAAGAGCTCGCCGGCTGCGTTCAGCAGCCGCTCTCGGTTGAGTGCCGCATCCCTGCGCAAGGGCCGGCTCGATGAATCTGACATGTCAGCATGGTAGCACATTAAGCGGAGTGATAGTATCCGCTTTGCTGCTACACTGAGCTAAGTGGATAGAGCCCATCCGGAATACGGAGCCTCAGTGGGAGCTGGAGGGCAGCAGGACAGCAAGGCGCGGGTGACGAAGATCAACACTGCGCGCAACTTCAGCCCCGCGTCGACTCTGGTGGTCGCGGTGCTCGGCTTCTTCGTTGTGACCTTCGACGCAGTCGTGGTGAACGTCGCCTTGCCAACCATCCGACGTGAGCTGGGCGGTGGTATCACCGGCTTGCAGTGGGTAGTCGATGGCTACACGCTGATGTTTGCCGCACTGCTCCTGACGGCTGGGTCCCTGTCCGACAGGATCGGAGCAAAGCGGGCTTTCGGCATGGGCCTAAGTGTCTTCGTTGTCGCCTCGGCCATCTGCGGCATATCCCAATCGTTGCCAATGCTGATCATCGCCCGCTTCGCACAGGGAGGCGCGGCGGCGGTGATGATGCCTTCGTCGATGGCGCTGGTCGGGCAGGCATATCCGAACCACGGAAGGCGTGCCCATGCGCTGGCTACCTGGGCGATGGGTGGCGCCATCGCATCCTCGTCGGCGCCGATACTTGGTGGGTTGCTCACCTTGGTTACCTGGCGCTTGATCTTCTTCGTCAACATCCCGGTGGGCGCCGTGGCCCTGCTTCTCTTGGCCGGGACCCCGACTTCACCGGAACGGCCCGCACCGATCGATTGGCTTGGCCAGGTGCTGGCCGTGGCGGCCATGGGCGGATTGGTGTTCGGAGCGATCGAGGCCGGCGCATGGGGGCTCGGCTCGTGGCCTGTCGTTGCCTCGCTGTCCCTCGCGACATTCGGCATCGTCGGATTGGTGATAGCCGAGCGCCGTGTCAACCGCCCGATGCTGCCACCGGCCCTCGTTCGGCTTCCTGCGGTGAGGATTGCCTCGGTCATCGGTTTTGCCTTTATGGCCGGCTATTACGGGCTGCCCTTCATGCTCAGCTTGTACTTCCAGCAGCTTCGAGGCGTCTCGCCCCTCTGGACCGGCGTGCTGTTCCTGCCCATGTTCGTCATTGGGTTGCTGTTGACGCCGTTTTCGTCTCGCCTCGCTGAACGCTTCGGCACCCGCGTCGTTGTTGGTGGCGGCCTCTTGACGATGACGCTAGGAATGGTTCTCATGGGACTTGTCGTCAGTCCAGCCACACCGGATTGGGTGCTATCCGTCCTTATGATCCTGGTGGGCATTGGCGGCCCGTTGGTCATACCGATGACGACGGCGCACCTCCTGAGAGAGGCTCCGGCGTCCGAAGCCGGGACCGCCAGCGGAATCTTTAACAGCGGCCGGCAGGTCGGTGGAGCGCTCGCGGTCGCCATCTTCGGGGCGCTACTAGCCGACCGGTCCAGTTTCGTCCAGGGCCAACGGGTAGCTCTATTCATCGCTGCCGCCTTACTCATCCTCGCCTTCTCGGCCAGTTTGGGCATAGGGGCACCCAAAAGCGGCGACGACCAACAACCAATTAGGAAAGGAGTAGTCAATGCCTGAAACTACGAACCATGGAGCGCCTTCGGGCGCGCAGAGAATGTTTGGTGACTTCGCGCCGGGCCTGGTCCACTTCACCGACGACGTCTTGTTCGGCGAGGTATGGAAGCGGCCGGAGCTATCGCCCCGGGACCGCAGTTTGGTGACGGTCACCGCGTTGGCGGCCATGGGGAACACCGAGCAACTCACCTTCCACCTGCGCCTTGCTAAGCAGAACGGGCTGAGCCAGGAAGAACTCATAGAAGCCATAACCCACCTGGCTTTCTATGCCGGCTGGCCCAAGGCCATGTCGGCCATGAGCGTGGCCAAGCAGGTCTTCGGCCCTGACGCCGACGACCAACCCAAGTAACGAAAGGAGAGATCGCCGTGCGAGGCACCATCCTCTATGCCCCCGGGGACGTCCGCTCCGAACAGCGGGACGACCCCAAAATCATCAAACCTACCGACGCCATCATCAAGATGACCGCCACTTGCGTCTGCGGCTCCGACCTGTGGGATTACCGCGGCATCAACAAAGTCGCTGGACCGACGCCGATGGGCCATGAGTACGTCGGCGTCGTCCAAGAAGTTGGCGACGGCGTACGAACGATCAAGCCCGGCCAGTTCGTCATCGGATCATTTTTCGCTTCCGACAACACCTGTGAAATCTGCCGGGCCGGCTTCCAGACCTCGTGCATCCACAGGGAATATGTTGGGGCCGAAGGCGCCCAGGCCGAATACCTCAGAGTCCCCCTTGCCGATGGCACGCTGGTTGCCACCCCCGATCTCCCCGGCGACGAGATGGTGCCGAGTCTGCTGGCCGCCTCCGATGTGCTCGGGACGGGCTGGTTCGGCGCGGTAGCCGCCGATGTTCGGGCGGGTCACACCGTGGCAGTGATCGGCGATGGAGCCGTTGGTCTCATGGCGGTCCTGGCTGCCAAGGAACTCGGAGCCGAGCGCATCATCGCCATGAGCCGCCATGAATCACGACAACAGCTGGCTAAGGAGTTCGGCGCAACCGACGTTGTGGCCGAACGGGGCGACGAAGGCGTCCAAGCCGTCAAGGACCTGACCCACGGCCTTGGAGCTCATGCAGTAGTCGAGGCTGTCGGAACTCAGGAATCAATGATCCAATCCATCCGGTCGGCCCGGCCAGGGGGTGCGGTCGGATATGTAGGCGTCTCACACGACGTCCAACTGCCCGGCCAGGAACTCTTCTACTCCCACGTGAAGTTACTGGGTGGTCCGGCGCCGGTTCGCCGCTTCCTGCCGGACCTCGTCGACCGTATCTGGAGGGGTCAGATCAACCCGGGTCGAGTCTTTGACCAGACTCTGCCACTCGCTGAGGTGGCAAATGGCTACCAGGCGATGGACAAGCGAACCGCCATAAAGGTGATGCTGAAGCCCTGAGCGACTACAGCCTCGACAAGCAACAAATCCCCTAAGGAGAACTTATGGAGCTCACACCACCCGCTGACACTATGAAAGCGCCGGCAACCAACTTCACTGGCGACGTCTATGTGACCCCTTTGAAGAGAAAAACTGAACCGTCAAGACTCATCGCGAGCCTGGTGCGGTTCACGCCTGGTGCACGAACGAACTGGCACGCCCACGCTGTCGGGCAAACTCTCGTTGTAACGGAAGGCGTCGGCATCGTCGTCACTCGAGGCGGCGAAGCCATCCGGATGCGAGCTGGAGACACCGTCTGGACTCCGCCTGGCGAAGAACACTGGCACGGTGGCACCGCGACCTGCTCAATGTGTCATGTCGCCATGCTCGAAGGCACGGAAGCCGGCGACGGGACGACCTGGCTGGAGCCGGTCTCGGACGAGGAGTACCGGCAAGCAAACGAGTACAGACCTGGGAATTAGAAAGCCGCGGAGCACGCTGCACCACCTAAAGTTCCCGCCTCTTTGGAGGCGGATTGGATGTCCATGCGTTCCCTCGCTGATTTCATGGAAGTGCCCTTCGGTCGGGAGTCGGCTCCGACAACACCAACGTCTCCGGCCGGAGTGGCACCTCTTTACTGAGCGGGTGAGGAATGGGGATTTTTCTCGGCCATCAGCGGGTGCCCCACCTGTTCATCAGGCGGGACATGCTCGTGCCCAAGGAGACCTGGTCCAATGCCCCCGTCTCGCCCTGGTCGATGGTGGCGACGGTGGATGTCCCGCCAAAGCCTGACAGAGAGCGAAGGAGGTGCGGCATCGCCGCCGGTGCCGGCTAAAAAAAGACGTCACACCGACGGTGCGTTTGCGTTAAGCACCTTGGTCGGTGTGACGTCTTCAGTTCCGTTTAGGAACCATGGCGGAGGGGGTGGGATTTGAACCCACGGTGCCTTGCGACACAACGGTTTTCGAGACCGCCCGATTCGGCCACTCTCGCACCCCTCCGGTCCGGTGACATACTACTCAGTTCGCAGCGAGTCGAAGAACCCGGAGAGCAACTCCCCGCACTCCTGCGCCCTGATTCCTCCCGTCCAAGAGGTTTCGTGGTTCAGGCGAGGGTCAGAGAGCATCCCGTATAGGGACGCAACCGCACCGGCCTTTGAGTCGTAGGCTCCGAAATAGAGGCCTCGCATCCGAGCTGCGACTATCGCGCCCGCGCACATCGGGCATGGTTCCAAGGTGCAATAGATGTCGCAATCGGAGAGCCTCCAGGCCCCCAACTTCTCAGCGGCAGCACCGATCGCCAGGATTTCCGCATGCGCCAGCGGATTCTTGGTGGTCTCGCGCAGGTTGTGCGTCCGGGCGATTATCTCGCCCTCACGGATGACCACGGCTCCGATCGGCACTTCCCCCAGGGTGGCGGCCACCTTGGCTTCGTCGATCGCCGCCTGCATCGCCGCCGCATCGATGGCGTGTTGCCCCGGTTCACGTTTCATGTTTAGCGAGTGCTCCCGTCCTAGTGCTTCACCTGCCCGCGCCTCAGGAAGCGCAGGCCGCTGCCCTAGCGAGGGCTTGGAGTTGCCGGCGTCGGCGTTGCGGAGGAGGTGGGATTTGAACCCACGGTGGGTTGCCCCACACACGATTTCCAATCGTGCCGATTCGGCCGCTCTCGCACTCCTCCGTAAGGCAATAGAATATTCGTCTGCCGCGGTGCGAGGCGCC
>JAKAOC010000198.1 GCA_021823385.1 Actinomycetes bacterium | reverse complement strand
CTCGCTGGCGAGCTTCACCCTTTGCGCCTCGCCTCCCGACAAGGTGGTCGCCGGCTGGCCCAGGCGGATATACCCCAGCCCAACCTCGGAAAGCGTGCGAAGGTGCCGCTCCACCGAAGGAAGCCGCGCGAAAAATTCGAGCGCCTCGTCAACCGGCATGTCGAGAACGTCGGCGATGCTCTTGCCCCGGTAAAGAATCTCCAGCGTGTCCCTGTTGTAGCGCGTTCCCTTGCACTGCTCGCAGGGCACGTAGACGTCGGGCAGGAAATTCATCTCGATACGGATTGTCCCCTCGCCGGCGCATGTCTCGCAACGGCCGCCGCGAAGGTTGAACGAGAACCGGCCTTGCTCGTACCCCCTGACCCTTGCCTCGGGTGTCGCCGCGAAGAGGGCGCGGATCTTGTCGAAGACCCCGGTGTAGGTGGCGGGGTTGGAGCGGGGAGTGCGTCCTATCGGGGACTGGTCGATGTCGACCACCTTGTCCAGGTGCTCGATGCCCAGGATCTCTTTATGGCGCCCCGGAACCACCTTGGAACGGTATATCTTCAGCATCAGCGCGTTGCGGACGATGTCGTTCACCAGGCTCGACTTTCCCGAGCCGGAGACGCCGGTCACCGCCACGAAGCATCCGAGCGGGATGTCCACGTCGATGGCCTTCAGGTTGTTGGCGGCCGCTCCCTTGATCGATAACCAGTGCCCCTCCGGCTCGCGCCGGCGCTTGGGCGTCTCCACCGTGCGCCTGCCTGACAGGTAGTCGCCGGTAATCGACTCGGGCTCGGCCATGATGTCGCGAACGGATCCGGCCGCCACGACCCTTCCGCCCAGCTCTCCGGCGCCTGGTCCGATATCGACCACGTAGTCGGCCGCCCGGATTGTGTCCTCGTCGTGCTCGACGACGATAACCGAGTTGTCCAGGTCGCGAAGGCGCATCAGGGTCTCGATCAGGCGGTGGTTGTCACGTTGATGCAGGCCTATGGAAGGCTCGTCCAGCACATAGAGAACGCCTGTCAGCCCGCTACCTATCTGGGAGGCGAGACGGATTCGCTGGGCCTCCCCGCCCGAGAGGGTGTTGGCGGCCCTGTCGAGGGTCAGGTATTCCAGGCCCACGTCGAGCAGGAAACGCAGCCTCGCGTTCACCTCGCGCAATATGGGGCTGGTGATGATCGAGCTGCGCTGGTCGAAGGTGAAACCGACCGCTGTGGAGGCACAGCGGGTGATGGACATGGCGGAAAGATCCGCTATCGAGAGTCCCTCGACCAGCACCGCCAGCGACTCCGGCCGAAGACGCCGGCCCTTGCAGCTCTCGCATGGGACGTCTGTCATGTAGGCCCGGATCGTCTCGCGCTGGCCCTCGGAGGACGAGGTCTCGAACCGGCGCTTCAGCCAGGGGATGACGCCCTCCCACTTGACGTTCACGTCGCTGCGGCCGAAACGCGCTCCCAACTTCACCGGCAGGCGATACCCCTTCCCACCGAACAGGATCTCGTGCCGCACCTTGTCCGAAAGCTGCGCCCACGGAGTCTTCATGTCGAATTCAAGCTTGTGGGCCAGACTCTCGAGCGCGGAGAGATAAAAATCAGAGCGCATCTGCGCCCAGGGGGCGATAGCCCCCTGATACAGGGAGAGCGCGTGATCCGGCACCACCAGGGCCTCGTCCACCTCCAGGCTCGTGCCCAGTCCGGTGCAGGCCGGGCAGGCACCATAGGGCGAGTTGAAGGAGAAGTTCCTGGGCGCCAGCTCGTCGAAGCTGATTCCACAGTGGTTGCAGGCCAGCAGCTCGGAGAAGACCGCCTCGCGCTCAGGCTCGCTTTCGGAGGCCAGGATCAACACCTTCACCTTGCGGCCACCGAGCTCGAGCGCCGTCTCCACCGAGTCGGTCAGCCGCTTGGCCATGCCCTCCCTGCGCACCAGGCGATCCACCACCACATCGATCTGATGGGTCTCGTAGCGCGCCAGATCGGTGCCGCCCTGCTCGAGCTCGATCATCTCCCCGTCCACACGCGCGCGGGCGAACCCCTTGCGCGCCAGGTCGCGCAACAGCCCCGAATACTCCCCCTTGCGCCCCTCGACCACCGGCGCCATCAGGTAGTAGCGAGTGCCCTCCGGAAGGTCCATGAGACGGTCGACGATCTGCTGCGGGGTTTGGCGCTCCACCACCGTGCCGCAGACATGGCAGTGCTGAACGCCGATGCGAGCAAAGAGAAGGCGCAGGTAGTCGTGGACCTCGGTAACGGTGCCGACCGTCGATCTCGGGTTGCGCGGCGCGGACTTCTGGTCTATCGATATGGCGGGCGAAAGGCCGTCGATTTGATCGACGTCGGGCTTGTCCAGCTGCCCTAGGAACTGCCGGGCGTAGGACGAGAGCGACTCCAGGTAACGGCGCTGACCCTCGGCGAAAATGGTGTCGAACGCGAGCGAGGACTTCCCGGAGCCGGAGAGCCCGGTGAAGACCACCAGCCGGTTTCGGGGTATGGACAGGCTCACGTCCTTCAGGTTGTGCTCACGCGCGCCTTTGACTACAAGCTCATTAGACATTGGAACCTTCAAGGGGGGCCGGACTCGGCCGCCTGGCGGCGCAACAGCGCCTGAATCGGCTAAGCCAGCCTACCCGGAGCCGCGTTGGCAATCGCGTGGCCGCCCCTCGGCGAAGGCAACAGCACCCCGGGATTGAGTATTCCGCCCGGGTCGAAGGCGTCCTTCAGCGCATACAGGGCCGCAATCTCCGAGGGTGTGCGCACCAGGTGGACGAGCGGCGCCTTGATGCGCCCGATCCCGTGCTCCGCGGAGATGCTGCCACCCATGGAAGCCGCCTTGGCGAGAACCGCCTCGTCCGGCCCGAGGTCGTCGGGCTCCGCACCTATCAGGTTGACGTGGACGTTGCCATCTCCGAGATGTCCGAAAAGGTAGGCGTCGAGGGATCGGTGGTCGGCGGCAAAAGCGCCCTCAATCCACTCCACGAACTCCACGAGATCCGTGATGGGCAACGAGACGTCCATCTTGTGGGCGATGCCCACCCTGGCTATCGCCTCGGTGTGGGCCTCGCGCCAACGCCACAGCTCGGCCCTCCCCCGCGCGTCGAAGGCAAGGGCGCTCGTGGCCGGAGCCACATCCTCCAGAACTTCGGCCACGTGGTCCAGGAGCTGAAAGGCGGATTCGAACTCCACCAGCAGGAAGACCTCTCCAACCAGCGGCAACGACCGGCCGATATGCCTGGAAACCAGGTCCATCCCAGGGGCGGTCATGAACTCGAGCGCGGAGACGACCGGGCTCAGCCTGATTCGCCGGGCCGCTTCGGCGACCGCGGCGAAGGATGGGAAGGAGAGGAGCGCCACGACGCTGTGCTCGAGGATCGGCACGGCCTTAATCGCCGCCGAGGCCACCACTCCGAGCAGCCCCTCGGATCCCGCCGCGATCGCGGACAGGTCGGGCCCGGTGTTGTCCTTGTAGAGCGGGCTAAGGCGCCCGATCGCGCCATGAGCCGGCGTCACCAGGCGGATTCCGAGAAGCTGGGTGCGCATGGAGCCGTAACGAACCACGTGGATCCCACCTGCGTTGGTGGCCACCATGCCACCGATGGTCGCGCTCTCGCGCGAAGCCAGGTCCACTCCGAGCTTGAGGTGGCGCGGGGCTAGCGCAGCGTTCACCTCGGCCGCCGTGGCGCCCGCTTCGGCCGTGATGGAGAGCGACGGCAGATCGGGATCTGCAATCGAGCGCAGGCGCGCCGTCGACAGGAGAACCGAATCGCCAAACGGGGTGGCTCCCGCCACCAGCGAGGTGTTCCCACCCTGCAGGTGAAGCTGCACGTCGGCCTGCACGGCCGCCTCGACGACTGCGGCAAGCTCTTCCTCGGTTGATGGACGAACCAGCGCTGCGGCACCTCCGGCCACCCGCCTGGTCCAATCGCTGCAAAGAGGGGCGATGATCTCGCGATCACGAGTCAGCAAGCGCGGCGAGATCTCCTCGCAGGATCTGAAGAACCTGGCCAGGGCCATCCAGCGATCCTACCGCCGAAGCACGCGCCTGGGTTCGGCGGCCCAGCCGGCGGAACCTCGAGACATCCTGAGGCTCAGGGTTGCCAGGGACCGGTAGCCTGGCCTGGGATAAGGATTCTCTCTAGGGGAGGACGCATTGCCGAGGAGGCGGAACCGGGCGCTCACCGGCGGATTGGTGGCGCTCGTAACCTCCGCGGCCTTCGAGAACCTGGCAGCCACAACGGCTCTGGGCGCGATTGGCAGATCCTTTCACACCACGAGTGGGCTGAGTCTGGTCCTCACCAGCTACCTTCTGGCCGAGATAGTCGGCGTAGTGGCACTTTCGGAGTACGCCAAGGCCCGTGGCCCGAGGTCGGCACTTCGGATCGGCGGGCTGCTCTTCCAAGCGGGCCTGTTGCTCTCGGCGCTCAGCCCCAACCTCGGGCTCCTGGTGCTGGCGCGCATTGCCCAAGGACTGGGGGGTGGGTCCTTCGGCGCGGTTGCCTACGTCGTCATCAACGACCACTACCCCGCCGAAGATCGACCCAGGCTCTTCTTCCTCTTCTCGATGGCCTGGGTGGCACCTTCGCTGGTGGCGCCAGGTCTGGCCGGCATCGTCGCCAATCGCTTCGGGTGGCCCTGGGTCTTCGCGATGGTTCTTCCGCTCGCGATTGGCGCCTCCCTGATCACGGACCGGGCGCTCGCCACCAAAGGCGCGCACCAGGCCCGCTCGTTCGACCGCGCCCGCCTGAGGCGCCGCTCCGGCCTGTCGCTGGTCCTATCGGCCAGCGTCTTCTTCGCCCTGTGGACATTGTCCGCGATTCCCCACTACGCGCTCTTGGCCGTGGTCGTGCCGGCCGGTGCGCTGGGCGCTTGGGCCCTTTGGCACCTGCTGCCGCCGCGTAGCTTCTCCTTCGCGCCCGGGGTCTCCTCGGTCGTGCCTTTGCGGATGCTCTCCTCCATGGCGTTCTTCGGCATCGACGGATACATGCCATTGGCCCTTTTTCGGGACCGCGGCTTTCCATTGGCGTTGGCGGGGATAACGCTCACCATCGGAACCTTCACCTGGACGGCCGGCTCCTTCTGGCACGCGCGCGTCTCCACCCCCGATACGCGCGCGAGGCTCTTTCGGCTCGGCATAGCGGTAACCGCGGTCGGCACCGCGGCGACGGGGGTCACTCTCGCCATGGCACACGCATCGGGCTGGCTGACGGTCGGAACATGGAGCGTCGCGGCACTGGGCATGGGCCTCGCCTACGTGGTGCTGTCTGTCTCACTTCTCGACGTCGCCCCACGTGAGCATCTCGAGGAGTCGTCCGCGGCCAACTCCCTTGCCGACATCCTCGGCATTGCGGTTGGCACCGGTATCGCGGGCGGCATGATTGCCGTCGCGCTGGCGGCGGGCAACGCCCACGGCGTGGCTGCAGGCCTGGCCGGCGATGCGGCCTGGTCGCTGATTCTTCTCGCCGCCTGCTACCGTTTC
>JAKAOC010000197.1 GCA_021823385.1 Actinomycetes bacterium | reverse complement strand
GGTATATGCGGAGTCCTGCACCTGACCGTCGAGGCCGACGGAACCCACCGCTTCGAGATGGAATACGAGCTCTAGCGGGGTCGAGAATAGCCGGGTAAGGCGTCGCGCCGCTCAGGCGCGGTCATACTCGCGGCTGAGCAAGATGAGGCATACTCCACCTGCGCCAACGTCCGTCGACGATGCCGGACCTGCGCTTGCCGCTCGAGCCCGCCTGGTTGCGAAGCGCGGACGGGAGCGGGGTGCTGTCCGGCCTCCTCGCCATTGGGCAGGCTTCAGCCGGCAGCCCTCCGCTCGCGCGGCGCTTCGTGCGCGGACATGCCCTGATAGCGCCGTTTCCGGCCCGTGGCCGCAGAGCTATGCGATGGACCGTGGATCTCCCGCCGGCCGGGGCCCTGGGGGGAGGCCTACGCCGGACCTTTCGACTCCACTCCACCCGCGCCTTCGACGCCGACTTCGTCGAGCTCGGAATAGGCCTGGCGAAGGACGTCGGCCACCTCGGGCCGCGAAAACTGCGGTGGCAGCCTGGCCGCGTCCTTCAGCATTCCTCTCACCGCGGTTCCCGAAAGGTGCAGGTGATCGTCACTCCCATGCGGGCAGGTGCGGCGGGAGGCAAGCTGCTCACAGCGCATGCAATAGAACGAGTGCTCGAACTTGAGGATCTGGATACCAAGCGCTCTCGGGTCGATCGTCTCGAAGATCTCCTGTGCGGCATAGGTGTCGTAGAAATTTCCCACGCCGGCATGATCGCGTCCGACGATGAAGTGCGTGCAACCGTAGTTCTTCCGGGAAATGGCATGCAGGACCGCCTCGCGCGGACCCGCGTAGCGCATTGCGGCCGGGTAGACGCCCAGCAGCACCCGAGATGGCGGGTAATAGTTCTGCAGGAGGGTCCGGTATGCGGCCATCCTGGTCCCGGCGGGAACGTCGTCGGCCTTGGTGGCTCCTACCAAAGGGTTGAGGAACAGGCCGTCGATCAGCTCGAGTGCCACCTTGTGCAGGTATTCGTGAGCCCGGTGGACGGGATTGCGTGTCTGGAATGCGACTACGCTTCGCCAACCCCGTTCGGCGAAGATACGCCTTGCATCCCGAGGCGTGACGTATTCGGGTCCCTGGAATTCCCTCGGCATTGCGTGGTAGGCGAGTCTTCCCGCTACCGCGCAGCTGCCTTCCCTGAAAAGTGCGGCGACTCCGGGGTGGGAACTCGAGGTGGTTCCGTAGACGCGGTCCGCCTCGGTTTCGAGGTCCACCTCGAAAACCTCGTCGATTTCCAGGGTTGCAAGGTGGACGCCTGCGGACTTGAGGCGAACGCGGCGATCTCCCGGCGAGAGGGTGCCGGCTGGCAGCTGCAAGGTGATGGGTATCGGCCAGAGCTCGCCCGCGGGCAGTGACATGTCCTCGACAACGGACTTCCATGACAGTTGGTCCATAAATCCCTCGAGCGGGGAGTACGCCCCGATCCCGATCATTTCCAGGTCGCCGAGGACCCGGGGTGTGCACTCAACTTCGAGATCGGTTCCCCGGAGCGCGTCGGGCGCCACGAGGTCGAACTGCGTCAGCTCCCCACCGTGCGGCGGGGGGAACCAGTGTTGCGAGGTGGGGATCATTATTTCTTCCTTGTGGTGTGTCTGGCGGCGACTGTCGTGATTGGCTGGCTCGGCACCTACTTGGCCACCCCGCCGCCGGCGGAGGACTGAGAGGTCCAGATCCCGCATTCGGTTCGCGCCTGACCTTCGAAACGGCCGGCCCGAAGATCCTCACCAGGCCTGACGGCCCTTGTGCACGGCCAGCAACCCATCGAGAGGAATCCGTCGTCGTAAAGCGGGTGGACAAGCAGCCCGGTGTTTTTTCCGTAGGACTCGAGGTCCTCCCGGGACCAGGTGATAAGAGGGTTCACGCGCGTCGGGCTCCCGTGTTCAACCTCTTGCAACTTCCCGCGAGTCGAGGCGGAATCGCGCGTACGCGCGTTTATCAGCGCTGGAATCCCCCGTAGGGCCAGGTAGTCGTAGAGCGGGGCCACTTTGTTCACGGCACAACAGCGCTGCGGCTCGCGCTCATACAGGGCGTCTGTCTCAATTCCGCCGCCCAACGTTACGAATCGCGCCTGGGGGTATCGGGCCTCCAGGGTGGCCCAAAAATCCAGCGTCTGTGGAAAGTGATATCCGGTGTCCACGAATAGCACCTCGCCGGTGAATCCGGCCTTCACGGCCAGGTCGACCAGGACGGTGCCCGCGATGTTGAGGCCGGTCGTTATGGCCAGTTCAGGGTAGCGCTGCAACGCCCACTCGATCCGGGCCCCGGTTGCATCAAGCAGTGCGTTCATCTTGGCCTCCAGCCAATTCGAGGAGATCGAAGATCCGCGCCAGGCACTCCTCGACATCCAGCTCGGAGGTGTCCAGGACAAGATCCGGCGAATCAGGCGCCTCATACGGGTCGTCAACGCCGGTCAGGCCGCTGATTTCACCTTTTGCGGCTTTCGCGTAAAGGCCCTTGGTGTCCCGGTCGCAAAGAACCTCGAGTGGCGCTTTTACGAAGATCTCGAAGCTGCGGTCCGAAAGCGAGAGCGCTTCGGCACGTGAATCCCGGTACGGGCTGATAGCCGATACCGCGACGGCGACACCGTTCCTGGTGAGCAGTTGCGCGATATAGCCGATGCGGCGCACCTGCAGGTCGCGGTCGGCTCGTGAGAAGCCCAAGTCGGGGGAGACGATCGAGCGGATCTCGTCACCGTCGAGGATTTCAAGGCGGACACCGCGACCCTCCAATTCGGTTCCGAGGGCACGGGCGATGGTCGTCTTGCCTGCCCCGGAAAGGCCGGTTAGCCAGATCAGGGGCGCGGGCGCATGATTGTTCATAAGTGCGGGTCTCCTTTTGCAGGTAGGTAGTCCACGAGGTGGAAATCGCGGCCCGAAGTTCTGGCATCGGCCGCAGGGTGGGTTGGCGATGAGCCGAGGAGGCTCCTCAAAGCGGCTTCGCGCGCGACCCAGTTGACGCCGGCGGTCGGCAGGCCCTGGTCTTTCAGGGCGGCGCGCTCGGACCGCATGCGGTCGTAGACCGTGCGGTCCTCCGCGCTTATGGTCGAGAGCAGTCTGTCCGCCAGGCTCCTCGCGAAAGCCGGCGCCCTGCCGCTGCTCGAGACTGCGATCAGCAATCCGGGGTCGGCCTCCCGGACTGACACATGGTAGAAGTCGCAGGTTTCGGGTTCGTCGATCGTATTCAGCAGGAAGCCGAGCCGGCGCGCGTGGGCGGCCAGGAGACTGTTGGTGTCCCTATCCCTGTCGACGGCGATGACCAGCCGAGCCTCGGCGAGATCTGTGCCGGAGGGCAGTCCGCGGTGACCGCCGGCGAGATGCGACTCACACTCGATGCAGTGCGCCGGCCCAAAGGCGAATACCTCCGCGCCTTCACTGGCGGCAGCGACGATGCGCCGGTGCCGTTCCGGGCCCGTGCCGACGATGGCAACCCTGCGGCCCTCTAGCAGCAGCGAGACGATCATTGCGCTACCGCGAGGGTGCGTGCCCGACGCCGCCGGGCCGGCTTCAGGTCGTCGCGCCCGCTTAAGCCCACCCGGGTGGCGAAGGCGCCGAAGCGCTCTCCACCGAGCCGCTGGTCGAGATAGAGGGAGATCAGGGCCGCCAAGCACGGCACGATATCGTCCCTGTCCACATCCTGGGCGAAGAGTTCGTTCAACCGCCGGCCGTTCGAAGTATCTCCGAGGTGGATGTCGTACGAGCGCTTCGACCTCCCTACGAGGCCGATCTCTCCCAGATATGGCCTCGCGCAACCGTTCGGGCAGCCCGTCACTCGGACCTCGAGGGGCAGATCGGGCACGCCAAGGCGGGAAAGGCAGGCGCCGAGGTCCGCGAGGAGCTCGGGCAGATACCGCTCTGACTCGGCCAGCGCAAGCCCGCAGGTGGGTAGGGAAACACAGGCGAAGGACTCTCTGTCGAGTGGCCTGAGGTGGGAGTCGACTGGCAGATCCGCCAAGGATATTCGCTCTGCGACCTGTGGCGCAATTTCGGGGGCAAGGTCATAAAGCAGCAGGTCCCCCCGGGCGGTGACCGCCAATGACGGTCCGAAGTCGCCGACGAAGTCTCTCAAACGGTCAAGCATGGGGGAGCCGGGAGTGTTGGCGATGCGCCCGGAAGGGAGCTTGATCCCGAATCCGAAATGCCCATTGGCCTGTTCCACGTGGCACAGATGGTCTTGGGTCAGGGAGAAGGTGTCGCGCACCCCTGGGCGGATCCCGACCCCGGCTCTGCGCTCGACCTCGGAGCGGATTCGTTCGATTCCCCAGTCGGCGACCAGGTATTTCAGACGCGCGTGCGAGCGGTCCGCCCGGTCTCCCTCGTCGCGCTGTAGCGCTATGACGCTGTCGCAGATTGCGAGCAGGTCGCCCCGGTCCACTTCTCCCAGCAGGTCCGCAACCCGCGCAAAGGTTGTCGCATCGCTGTGGCTCCTGCCCATGCCGCCTCCGACGTAAAGACGCACGCGGGAAGGGGACTGGGCGTCGATCACGAGGCCCAGATCGTTTGCGAGCACATCCACACAGTTGTCGATGGAGGTCGCGATGCCGATCTTGAACTTGCGAGGGAGCATCGCCTGGCCATAGATCGATTCGTCGAGGGGAGGTGCTCCGAGGATCTCGTTCGGCACTCTGGTTCCGTCGATCCAGAGCTGGATATATGAATCGGCAGGCGCCTTATACCGGCGTGACAGGTCGGCGGCAAGGCGGTCCACGCCCAGTGCCGTGGTCGCGGGGTCTATCCCGACGCAGGCAACCACATTTCTTACCACGTCACCGCAGCCGCCCCAGGTGGTGAGAAGGCACTCGTTTACGGCGCTGATCATCTCGGGCAGCTGGTTCTTGGACACGAAGTGCAATTGGATCCCCTGGCGTGTCGTCAGCCGAAGGGAGTGGGTCCCAATTCGCCTCGCCAGCGAGTCCAGGCTCAGGTATTGCCTGGCGCTCAGCCGGCCGCCGGGGATCGCGACCCGGAGCATGTAGATGTGCTCCAAGGGCTCACCGGCGCGCTTGCGGGCAGAACGCGTGTCACGATTGTCCTGGGCGTAGACTCCATGGAACTTGAGGAGCTGCTTGCTTTCCGAGCCGACCTCGTCCCGGTTGCTGCTCATCTCTTCCCGCAACCCGCCCATCAGAAGCCCGGAGGACTCCTTTAGCTGCTCGATCTCGCTCCTGGTGGTCGATTCTTCGCTCACGGGCCACGCTCCGGTCTAAAAGCTGACTAATTTGATCGACTTTATAAGGTTTCTACGTGCTACGTGTCATGCCAGGGCGGATCTCTGCCGGATAGTCAGAAAGTATGCAGCTCAGGAGGAGCGCGAGAGTATCTCCATTCTTGCGGAACCGGCGAGCGGAAAGAGTTGAAGGGCACGAGCGTGAATTCGACGCGCGCCGGCCAGGGCCGACGGAGGACGAATCCGGCATGGTCCGGCCTTGAGCTTCACGTCTTGCC
>JAKAOC010000196.1 GCA_021823385.1 Actinomycetes bacterium | reverse complement strand
TTCAACTGAATACGGACTCGGAAAGGCGCTGACGACGCTCCAAGCCCTGACAATTTCCCGTTAGCTGCGCTCGGAGAAGATCCACGACGGCACGGACGGACCTGGGTTCGATTCCCAGCACCTCCACCAACGGGTTCGGCTTTTGGGCACTACGTTGGTGCGCGAACTCCCGGCCATTCTGGTGCGTATCCGACATTGGAGCCGAACGAGGATGTTCGGCTGGAAGGCATGATCTCGGTGCGCAACTCACCTGGCCCTGCGCCGGGGTCGCGGTCGCGGAAGGGGCACGGTGCCCGGAGTTCTCCCAGCCTGTCCTCGAGGGCACTCGCAGGACTACCGCGTGCATCGTGACGGATGGACGACGACCAGCGCGGGCCGACGGCAGCGGTTCCGTAGGACATGGTCGCCTGGGCACCGCCGGGGCGACCTCGCCGTCGGGGGGGCGGTGCACAAGAATGGGCCGATGGGGCGGGACGGGGCGCGAGCGGTGGTGCGGGCGGCCCTCGTCGCGGCGGTGCTGGCGGTGGGACTTGCGTCGGTCGGCGCGGGCGCCGCGCCGGCGCCTCGCGTCGGGTCGTGGCCCTACCCCAACGGCGAGCTCGACAACGCCCGCGTCGCCGTCGGCTCGGGCATCTCCGGCGCCACCGTGGCGCGCCTGCGCGAGGCCTGGTCGTTTCCGATCACCGGCAAGGCGGCGAAGAGCCTCGACAAGCTCGGTTCGCTGGTGGCCAACCCGGTCGTCGTCGGTGGCGTCGTCTACCTCCAGGACGCGTACTCCAACGTCTACGCCCTGCGCCTGGCCACGGGCGAGAAGCTCTGG
The DNA here is from genome assembly GCA_021823385.1 of Actinomycetes bacterium. The sequence goes on along the minus strand of JAKAOC010000196.1, from coordinate 4,657 downwards.
GAGCACTACGTCGGTCAGAAGCTCCTGAGCGGGCCTGGGCCCAACGGCGTCGCCGTCGCGGGCGGGCTCGTCTACGCTCTGGCCCCGCGCACCGCGTTCGCCCTGCGCGCGAGCGACGGGCGCGTGGTCTGGGCGGACCGGCACCTCCTCACCAAGGGCCAGGGGACCTTCGGCGTCCAGCCGGTGGTCGCGGGCGGGCGCGAGTACCTCGGCAGCCAGTACGGCAAAGGCCCGGGCGGCGGCGTCGTGCTCGCGCTCAACGCGAAGGACGGCCGCGAGCTCTGGCGCTTTGACACCACGACCTCGCTCGACCCGGGGGTCGCCGCGCTGGGGCTGGGCTCGGGCGGGATCTGGGAGACGCCTCTCGTGGGATCGGACGGCTCGGTGACCGTCGGCGTCGGGAACCCGTACCAGACGTTCGGCTCGGCGATGAGCGAGCCGCGGCCCCAGCCCTACACCGACAGCGAGGTCAACCTGGACGCGGCGACCGGGCGACTGCGCTGGTACTACCAGGCGGTCCCCGACGACTTCAAGGACTACGACCTTCAGGCCTCGCCGATCGCGGCCACGGTGCGCGGCCAGCCCGCGATCATCGGCGGAGGGAAGATGGGGATCGTCTACGCATTCAACGCGCGCACCGGCCACCTACTGTGGAAGACGCCGGTCGGCGCACACAACGGCCACGACGGCGACTCGCGCCGCGCGCTGCACGGGGTCACGGCCTCCCTGCCGCTCGTGATCCTGCCCGGATCCTTCGGGGGGGTCCTGGCCAACATGGCCGTGGCCGGCGGCTCGGTCTACGTCGAGACGATCGATCTCGCGCTGCGCTACACGTCCAACAGCGACGTCACTGGCCAGCCCTTCGCCGGGACCAAGGCGGCCGGAGAGATCGAGGCGCTGAGCCTGGCGACCGGCCGGGTCGAGTGGGACACCAAGGTCGCGTCGCTGCCCTTGGGTGACACGACGGTGGTCAACGACCTGGTGCTGACGACCCTCTTCGACGGCACCATGCTCGCCCTCGACCGCGCGACCGGCCGCGTCGTCCGATCGATCGCGCTACCCACATCGACCAACGCGGGGATCGCGGTGGCCGGGGACACCGTCGTCGTCCCGGCCGGGGGACCCCAGCTGGCCCACGGAGGTGGCCACCCCCAGGTCGTGGCCTACCGGCTGGGTGGGTCGAGCTAGGACAAGCGGGCTCGCTCGCAGCAGCGCACGAGCAGCCGTATCCACGCTGACGCCCTGGAGGCGATGATGGTCAACAACCTGTTGGCCGCCTACCGCGACAGTGAGCTCTCCCCCCGTGCGGTGGCGCGAGCGGTGGAACTCGTGCCCGCGGTCACTGGCGAGCTCGATGAGCAGCTGGTGGTGGTCCAGGTCGAGATGCCCACGACCGAGACGGCGATGGGGCGTTACTACGAGGCCATTGAGAGCGTCTCGCTGACGGCGGAGGTCTTCGGTTTACGAGTGGCCGCGCTCCAGGAGCGCCAGGCGGCCCAGGAGCATCATCGCCGTGAAGGACTTCCCCGTGCCGGGGCCGGCGAGGACCCGGCCGTGCTGGTCGACGGGGTGGTCAACGATCGCTCACTGTTGGTCGGTCAGATGGGATAGGTCAGGCACGGCGACGTCCAGGTAGGGAACTCCCATCTTCCCCCAGCGGGGCCACGCGACCGCGTTGACGTCGCGGGCATCCACCAACTTGCCGGCGCCCTGGGGGAGGATGGGTCAGCGGAGGCCCGAGTCAGAGAGGCTGAACTCGGATCCGCACGGTGTCGGACCCGAGTTCGTACCTACCTCCATTTTGGCGCACCAACCATAGTGCCTTAAAGTCGAACTGGCTCCACCAACCAGTTCGGCTTCGAGACCGGACGCCTGGTGCGCGTTCAGAGAGCGACGAACTCTCTCGCCGAACCCGGGTCCAGTGCCGTGTAGGGCTCTTTTCCAGGCGAGTCGGGTGTCCGGCTGGCCGGTTGGATGCGCACCATCAGCTAAGAGGGTTGCGCACCACAGTCCGGTCTTTAAGCCGAACTGGCTCCACCAATTGGCACAACTATACCGAAACTGGTATAGTTGCGGCAAACGAAAAGTGCCGCACCATGATGGCTAGGCACTGATACCAAGTAGTTGATCGGGCTAGGAGACTGGAATGGCAACCTATCGACAGCGGGCGTGGGAGATTGCCGTGGGGCAGCACGGCTACATCACGACCGCCCAAGCTGAAGAGGAAGGCATCCCTGCGATTGAGCTGGTGAAGTTAGCCGCCCGGGGACGTCTACACCACGTGGCGCGCGGGATATACCGCTTCGATGAACTGCCTCCGTCCAAGTTTGATCAGTATTACGAGGCGGTCCTGCGAGTGGGTGATGGTGCATTCCTTGTAGGAGATGCCGTCCTTGCACTTCACGATCTCGCCCTCGTCAATCCCCGCAAGATCCGTGTGGGGGTCAGGCTGCGTCGCCGCCGCGCGCTCCCTGACTGGCTGAAGACTGTGCGTATCTCCGCCGACGTCGAGGTGATCGAGGTAGAGGGGATCCCGACCACTACCGTGGCGCAAGCCTTTCGTGATGCGCGGGCGTACGTGATGACCGAGCGGCTCATCGAAGCCCTCCCCGAGGCGGTGCGCGAAGGGCTAGTGGATGAACGAGAGGCCCGCGCCCTGAAGCGCGAACTAGAGGCAATTCCACAATGAGCACCGGCCACAGCTAAGACACACCGCCCCGTCACGCCGCCGCTTTGCGTCAGCGCTTGAAGAACGTGTACGGGATCAGCGACCAGCTCGCTCAACGTCGGGTTCGTACCATGGCGAACGTCGCTGTTGCGCAGATGCTCCCTCTTGGGGCCGTCAAGGGCGGTACCGCGATGAGCCTGCGCCGTGGTCCAACTGATTCACGCTTTTCTGTAGATCTTGACGCCACTCGACCACGTGACATGACGGAGGACGGATTCCTGGCCGAGCTCAACGCGAATCTCAGCGCGGGGTGGGGCGGCTTCACCGGATCCGCCGTGCGCCGGCCCAAGTCCAAGCCGCGCACCGTGCCCGAGACGTACGTGATGCTGCCAATTGCTGTCACCTTACGGTACCGTGGCAGTTCCGTTGACACGGTGAAGTTGGAGATCACGGTCGACGAGGTCAACAGCCTGTCCCGCGTTACCGAAGTCATTGCCGCCGACGTTGTGGAACTCTTCACCAGTGTTGGCCTACCCGCCCCCGAGTCGGTGAGTGTTGTGTCGATCGAGGACCAGTTCGTGCAGAAGCTGCATGCGTGCACGACACCTGGCCCCCATGGAAAATTCGAGCGCGCCCATGACCTTGTTGATCTTCAGCTGTTGTGCGTCGACGAAGAGCTCGATCTCGAGCAGTTGAATCAATTGGGACTCCGTCTCTTCAAATTTCGTCGGCGGGGACCATGGCCGCCGACGGTCATCGCACACGACGGCTGGGATGCCCTCTACGCCGAAGCGGCCGAGGGGCTGAAACTGTTGGGGCTCGACCAGGCGGTCGAATGGGCCAATGACATCATCGCCCGCGCAGTGGCCACTCAGGATCTACCCGCCAACGCCCGTGACTTAACCTGACAAAGCGCCTCGAGCCCTCTTGTCTCTCCCGAAGTCGCGCGACAGCCTTCTCCACCGCCCACCGGCGCCGCGGGTCATTGTCCGGGTTCAGGCGGGCTACCAGGTCCTTCAACCTGAACTCACTGCGCTGATCTACCATTTCCGGCAGTATTGCCAGGATCTCGTCGCGCACCGTCCAACGCTGCGGACCAGGGCGAACACCTATCTGGAACGCCTCTAGGCGAACCAGCCACGGTTTCGCCTGGGGTGACGGCACCTCCACAAATAAGCTCTGAACAGGTATTTTAGCCACGCCGCCCCAACCTGTCACCCGTGTCTTGCTAGTCCACCCAGTCCGCCGGGAGTGCGACGTAGCGGGTGCTGGGCACAATGTAGTTACACCACCAAGGAGAGGAGCCGTGATGTCAGCCAGCAACCCACCGGCCCGCCGGATCACGCTCCCTGAGGACTACGACGAGACCCTCGCTCGACTCGCCACCGAGGTTCGCGCCGCGAACGTTCGGGCCACCCTGCACGTCAACAGGGAACTCATCACGTTGTACTGGAACATTGGTCGAGTCATTTTGGAGCGCCAGGCCGACGAGGGGTGGGGCACGAAGGTGATTGAGCGGCTCTCGTCGGACCTGCGCCGGGAGTTCCCGAACATGACCGGCCTCTCACCTAGGAACCTCCACTACATGAGAAAGTTCGCCTCTGAGATGCCGGAGGCAATTGTGCAACAGGCTGTTGCACAATTGCCGTGGGGGCATGTGACCGTGCTATTGGATTACGCGGATGAACCTGCTGTCAGGACGTTTTACGCCCAAAAGGCAGTCGAGGGTGGGTGGAGCAGAGCGGTGCTGCTCAACCAAATCAAGAGCAGCCTTCACCTGCGCGCCGGCGCCGCCTCGTCCAACTTCGAGCTCACCATACCCGCGGAGCAGTCGGAACTCGTCCAGCAGATGGTGAAGGACCCCTGCGGGGACCCCGGTTAGTGGTCCAATGCGACTGAGAGTCGTTGCTGGTGTTGCTGGTGCCACAGCTCCTTGAACTCGACCGGGGTCAGGTAGCACAGGGAACTGTGAAGACGCTCGTGATTGTA
>JAKAOC010000195.1 GCA_021823385.1 Actinomycetes bacterium | reverse complement strand
GGTGGAGGGGCTCCGGCGCCTGCGCCGCGAGGTCTTCGAAAGCCTCGACTACGATACGGTCGTCGTCTTCGACTCCCATTGGGCCACCACCGTCGAGTTCGTGCTCACGGCCCATGCGAGGCGCAGCGGGCGCTACACCTCCGAGGAGCTGCCGCGTGGCATGAGCGCCCGCCCCTATGACTTCGAGGGTGACCCCGAGCTGGCGCGGGCCATCGCCTCCCACGCCGAGGAGGTGGGCACCTGGATCACGCCCATCGACGATCCCTACCTGCCCATACACTACGCCACCACCAACCTCTGGGAGTACCTGGGCGAGGGGCTGGGCGGCAAGCGCTGGATCTCGGTGGGGGTATGCCAGACCGCGACCACCGAGGACTTCCTGCGCATGGGACGTGCGGTGGCACGGGGGATCGCCGACGTGGATCGCAAGGTGGTCATCATTGCCTCGGGCGCCCTCTCCCACACCTTCTGGCCGCTCCAGGAGCTGCGCAAGCACGAGGCCGCCGGCACCGAGCACATCTTCACCCCCGAGGCTCTGGCGGCCGATCTGGAGCGGATCGAGTGGTTCAAAGCCGGAGACCACGCCAAGGTGCTGGCCGGCATGCAGGATTTCCTCCGCTTCAAGCCGGAGGCGCGCTTCGGCCATTACCTGATGATGATCGGAGCGCTCGGGGAGAGCGCCGTGGTCGCGCCCGGCCGTCTCTATGGCCAGTACGAGAACAGCGTGGGGACCGGGCAGGTGCACATCTGGTTCCCACGCCCCGAGGGCGGCTGGAGAGGGGAGGGGCGCTCATGACGGAGGCGCGCAGGATCCTTCTCGACGGCTCGGTGGTGACCGTGCTGCGTGCCGGCGAGGAGCTGGTGGCCCGGGACGGTCGGCGCGTGCGGGCGGATGCCGCGCAGCATCTTCCTCCGGTGAACCCCACCAAGATCATCGCCGTGCACCTGAACTATCAGAGCCGGGTCAGCGAGTTCCAGGCCAGGCTGCCCGCGGCGCCGACCTACTTTCAGAAGCCGCTCTCGTCGCTCAACTCCCACGGTGGCGCGGTGGTGCGCCCGCAGGGGTGCAAGTGGCTCAACTACGAGGGCGAGATCGCCATCGTCATCGGCCGCAGCTGCCGCAACGTGGAGCCCGACGAGGCGGCGGAGTACATAATGGGCTATACGGTCGCCAACGACTTCGGCCTGCACGACTTCCGTGACACGGACGCGGGATCCATGCTCCGGGTGAAGGGCTCGGACACTCTGTGCCCGCTCGGTCCCGGGCTGGTCTCGGGCTGGGACTTCCGCGACAAGGCCATCGAGACCAGGGTCAACGGGCGGGTGGTGCAGTCCGGGAACACCAAGGAGATGATGTGGGACATGCATTACCTGGTGGCCGACCTCGCCCGCAACATCACCCTCGAGCCGGGAGATGTCATACTCTCCGGCACCCCCGCCAATTCCCGGCCTGTCGAGCCGGGGGACGTTGTGGAGGTCGAAGTGGAGGGGCTGGGGTGCCTCCGCAACCATATCGTTGAAGGCCCGGTGCCTATCAACCCTGACTTCGGGGCCCAGCCCACCGAGTCGGAGGAGGTCGTCTCCACCGCTCTCGGCGGGGATTGGGAGTTCCGGGGAATCCGTCCGCCCAAGCGGGCTTGAGGGGACTTGGGAAAGAACAGGAAAGGTTCCAGTTGAAGGTAATCGTCGATCTCAACAAGTGCAACGACCACGGCCAGTGCGTCTACTCCGCGCCGGACGTGTTCGCGCTGAACGACCGTGGCGAGCTGAGCTTCCGCGATGAAGCCAGGGATCTCTACGTCTCGGGCGAACTGGACGAGTCGCTCAGGGACGTGCTCGAGGAGGCGGCCGACATCTGCCCCATGCAGGCCATAGAGATCGAAGGCTAGGGCATTGGCCGGCGTTGTGGTGGTGGGCGCTTCGCTCGGGGGGCTTCGGGCGGCGGATGCCCTTGCGCGCTCCGGCTACGGGGGCGGGATAACTCTGGTCGGTGATGAGCCTCACCCGCCCTACAACCGTCCTCCTCTCTCCAAGGAGGCCCTGGTGGATGAGCAGGAATTCGAGGCGATACGCCTGCGCTCCTCCTCCAAGGGAGGAGCGGTGAACCTGGTGACCGGCCTGCACGCGGTCTCGGCCGACCTCTCCCGCGGCCTGGTCTTCTTCTCGAACGGGAGTGAGATGGCCTTTGAGGGCCTGGTGGCGGCGACGGGCTTACGCCCGCGGGCGTTGCCCATCCCCAAGCCCGGGGCGGGCGTCCTGGTCCTTCGCACCTACGCGGACCTGCTGCGACTTCGTGGCGAGCTGGCCGGGGTGCGGGACGTGGCCATCATCGGGGCGGGCTTCATCGGCTGCGAGCTGGCCGCCAGCCTGACCCAGCTCGGCTACAGCGTCTCGGTCATAGCCCCGGAGGACGTTCCCATGCTGCGTCCGCTGGGCGAGGAGCTCGGTGGGGCGCTCTTGCGCCACCACTCGGCCCAGGGGATCAAGTTCGGGCTGTCACGCCTTCCGGTCACCATCGAGGGGGACGCGCGCCCGGAGAGGGTGGTCTGCAACGACGGTAGTAGTTTCGACGCACAGCTCGTTATCGAGGCGGTGGGATCGGCCACCAACACCGAGTGGCTGGAGGGCAACGGGCTGGAGCTCTCGGACGGCATCCTTTGCGACGAGAGGCTTTCCTTCGGGGGCCAAGGCCGCTTTTTGGCCGTGGGAGACGTGGCGCGCTTCCCCAACCTGGCCTTTGACGCGGTTCCGCGCCGCGTCGAGCACTGGGGGATAGCCGTCGACACCGGACGCTATGCCGGAAAGGCTCTGGGCCGGCTCTTGACATCCGGAGAGGCCGAACCCGCCTTCAAGCCCATGCCGGCCTTCTGGTCGGACCAGTTCGAGCTGCGCATCCAGTCCTTCGGAATGCCCGGACTCGTCACCGACCCCGCGGCCATCAGGGTGCTGGAGGGCGATCTCGATGGCGAGGTCGTGGTGGGCTATTACCGTGAGGACACCCTGGTCGGCGTGGTCCTGGTGGGATTCGTCCAGAGCCACCTGAAGTATCGCGCCGCCGTCGCCGAGAGCCTGGCGGCCGCCGGCACCTCCTCTTAGGACCCGCCGGCCAGGTGGCCCAACGCCTGGTTCAGCTCGAGTACGTTCACGTACGGCGAGCCGAGGAAGCCCAGCTGCCGACCGTGTATCTGGGAGGCGACCAGCTTGTCGAGGCTGCCGGCCGAGAGGCCCCGCGCCTTGGCCACCATGGGCACCTGGGCGTAGGCGGCGGCGGGCGAGATGTCCGGGTCCAATCCGGAACCCGAGGTCGTCACCAGATCGTTGGTGGGGGATACGCCGAGGCTATGCCAGTAGGCGATCTGAGACTTCACCTGGGCCACCAGTTTCGCCGATCGCGGTCCGAGGTTCGAGCCGCCGGAGGCCATCGGGTTGTTGGGGTCGGGCCGGGTGTGGAAGAAGGACGGGCCGGTGAAGGTCTGGCCGATGAGGACCGAGCCGTTGGCACCGACGGAGCCGTTGGCCTGATAGCCGAAGAACCCCTGGGCGGCCGCAGTCTCGGCCAGCGGGTAGGCAAGGCCGCAGACTACCAGGAAAAGAACCGCGAGAATCACGGCCCGGCGCAGCTGCCTGAGCACCATCAGTGCACCCCCATGAGCGTCAGTAGCAGATCGATCGCCTTTATCCCCACAAAAGGAAGCGCCAGCCCGCCCAGGCCGTAGACGAGCACGTTGCGCCTCAGCACGGCGGTGGCCCCGGCGGCACGGAACTTCACGCCTCGAAGCGCCAGGGGAACCAGGGCGATGATGATCAGGGCGTTGAATATCACCGCCGAGAGGATGGCGGTGCTCGGATTGGACAGGCCCATGACGTTGAGGACCGCCAGACCCGGGAACGCGGACTGGAAGATGGCGGGGATGATTGCGAAGTACTTCGCCACGTCGTTGGCTATGGAGAAGGTGGTGAGCGCGCCGCGGGTTATGAGCAGCTGCTTGCCGATCTCCACGATGTCGATGAGCTTGGCCGGGTTCGAGTCGAGATCGACCATGTTGCCGGCCTCTTTGGCGGCATTGGTCCCGGTGTTCATGGCCACGCCCACGTCCGCCTGGGCGAGCGCCGGGGCGTCGTTGGTCCCGTCACCGGTCATGGCGACCAGCTTCCCCTTGGCCTGCTCGGCGCGGATCAGCTCCATCTTGGTCTCGGGTGTGGCTTCGGCCAGGAAGTCGTCCACTCCGGCATCGGCGGCGATGGCGGCGGCGGTGAGGGGGTTGTCCCCGGTGATCATCACGGTGCGGATGCCCATCCGGCGAAGTGTCGCGAAACGCTCGGCGATGCCGTCCTTCACCACGTCGCGCAGCTCTATCACTCCGAGCACGCGGGAGCCCTCCGAGACCGCCAGCGGTGTGGAGCCGGCCCGGGACACCGCGTCCACGCGATCCTGCAACTCGGCGGGGAAGCTGCCGCCCTGGCTCTCCACCCAGGCCTTCACCGCCGCCGAGGCCCCCTTGCGCACCACCCTCCCGCCGAAGTCGACACCGGACATGCGGGTGGCGGCGGAGAAGGGGACGAACTGGTAGTCGGGCCCCATGGTGCGCTCGCGCAGGTTGAAGCGCTTCTTGGCCAGCACCACTATGGATCGGCCTTCGGGCGTCTCGTCCGCGAGCGACGCGAGCTGTGCCGCGTCGGCCAGCTCGCTCTCGGCCACGCCGGTGGCGGGGTAGAAGGCCGAGGCCATGCGGTCGCCCAGGGTGATGGTGCCGGTCTTGTCGATGAGAAGCGTCTGCACGTCCCCGGCGGCCTCCACGGCGCGTCCGCTCATGGCCAGCACGTTGCGCTGGACCAGCCTGTCCATGCCGGCGATGCCGATGGCCGAGAGCAGGGCCCCGATGGTGGTCGGTATAAGGCAGACCAGCAGCGCCACCGCCACCACGATCGGCACCTTCGCGCCGAGGTAGGAGCCGAACGGCTCCAGGGAGACCACCACCGGGATGAAGACGATGGTGAGCGCCGCCAGCAGGATCGCCAGCGCTATCTCGTTTGGCGTCTTCTGGCGGTTGGTCCCCTCCACCAGCTTTATCATCCGGTCCAGGAAGGTCTTTCCCGGTTCGGCGGTGATGCGGACCACGACGCGGTCCGAAAGCACCATCGTGCCCCCGGTGACCGCCGAGCGGTCACCGCCGGATTCGCGGATGACCGGGGCCGACTCGCCGGTGATCGCCGACTCGTCGATGGAGGCCACGCCTTCGATGATCTCGCCGTCCGAGGGGATGGCGTCGCCGGCCTCGCAGACCACGACGTCCCCGACCTGCAGGGATGCCGCGGGCACCAGCTCCTCGCTTCCGTCGGCCCGCAGCCGCCGGGCCCCGGTCTCGGTGCGCATTTGGCGCAACGTGTCCGCCTGCGCCTTGCCGCGCCCCTCGGCCATTGCCTCGGCGAAGTTGGCGAACAGGACCGTCAGCAGCAGCCAGATGGTGATGGCCAGGCCGAACC
>JAKAOC010000194.1:1598-5519 GCA_021823385.1 Actinomycetes bacterium | reverse complement strand
TGCGCCACCTCGAAAATCGGTGCCGTGGCGTCTGTGTTGCAGGCGATGATCAACTCCGCCTGCCGCATGCCTTCCAGGTGCTCGGGGGCGCCTGAGATGCCGAGCGCCAAGTAGATCTTGGGCTTGACCTTCTTGCCGGACTTGCCGACCTGGTGGGCCTTGGGCAGCCACCCCTGGTCGATGACCGGGCGCGAGGCCGACAATCCGGCTCCCAGCAGCTCGGCCAGCTCCTGTGCAAGGTCGATGTTGGACTGGCTGCCGATTCCGCGGCCCACCGAGACCAGCATCTCCTCGGAGGTGATGTCCACTCCGCTCTTCTCCGGCTCGGTCAGCGCGACATGGCGCATCCGCACGTCCGCCCCGTCATGGCTGTGGGAGGTGGCGTCCGCCACCCCGTCGACACGCGCCGCCTGCTCCGCAAAGGAGCCGGGAATGGCGGTGACGAAGGCCGGGCCATCGCCCAGGTCGCACTCGGCCATCAGCTTGCCGCCGTAGAGCTGGGCCACTGCCGTCAGCGAGCCGCCCTCGACGGAAAGATCGACCACGTAGGAGGCGAGCATGGCGCCCGACTGGGCGGCCAGCGCCCCGCACAGGTCGATGCCGACCGTCCCGGTGGACGCGAGCACCAGCCGTGGCTTCAGCTGTGCCAGGAGCGCCGAGATCGCGCTCTCCCAGGCGTGGGCGTTGTAGGGCCAGAGATGCTCTCCCTCCACCAGGTGGAGGTGGTCCGAGGCTCCCAGGCACTCGTACCCTTCGGTGTCTCCGAGCACCAGGCAGTGCACCTCACCACCCAGGGCGGACGCGATCTCCTTGGCTTTGCCGAGAAGCTCGAAGGTGACGTCCGGGTGGCCACCGACCACACGCTCCGCGATAACGACGACGTCGTTTTCTGCCATTTCAATCCTCCTAGGAAACCTTGACGCCCTTGGCGCGAATGATTTCGACGATGCGCGCCGCGACTTCGGACGGCTTGTCGCCCAGCATCTCGGCGTGGCCTTTGGCCTCGGGCGCGAAGAGCCTGGTCACCTTGGGGCTGCGTGCGGCAGGCTGCTCCACTTGGACCTCCTCGATGCCGCCCGCAGACATGGCCTGGCGGATGCGGGAGATGGGTACATACCGTGGTGCCTGTCGCGCGGCCTGGATGCCGAGCACCAGCGGCCCCGAGGCGTGCGAGGTGAGGGTAACGCCCCCGCCCAGCTCCTGGGTGACTTTGAAGCCGCCCCCGTCGGGCTCGACCCCGACCACCACCGCGGCATGCGGCAGGCCCAGGCGAGCTCCGAGGACCCCGGCAAGCTGGCCGTCAAGGTCATCGGCGGCCTGCACCCCTGTTAGCACCAGGTCGAATGACTCGTTCTGGAGCCAGCCGGCCAGGATCTCGGACCGGACGGAGGTGGGCATCCACCCCTCGAAGCCGCAATCGAGCTTCACGGCCCGGTCGGCTCCCTTGGCCAGCGCCCCGTAGAGCGTCTGGTCGAAGTCGACGTCCTCGACGCCCAGCACCACAACTTCGCCGCCGTGTGCCTCCTTGAGGCAGAGAGCCTCCTCCAGGGCGGCCTCGTCCCATTCGTTCGAGACGAACTTCACGAACTCCCTGTCGATGTCGGCTCCCGAGGCGTCGACCTCGAGCTCCTCCACCAAGTCGGCGATTTGTCGCATCGCCACAACGATTCTCATCGGTCACTTCCTCCTTGCACCATCAATCCATCCAGATCCAGTTCTCCACGTATCAGCCCGAGGTCCGGCCCTTCCGGCAGGAAGGGAAAGTCCCGGAAGCTCTCGGTGGGGCGGTACGAGCCATAGGGGCGCGTGCAGCCCGGCTCGCCATTCTCCCCGGGGCAGCCATCGGTCATGAAGGCGATCCCCTCCTCCACCACCTCTTCGACCGCCTCGCGGGGGGCGTCGATATTCAACAGCGACCCATCGGAGTCGAAGTCGAAAGCCTGTTGCCCGTACCCCTTCTCCTCGATGAGCCGCTTGGCCAGCTGTATTCGCCGCCACCTCGAGATGGAGGACTTGGGATGCTGGCCCAGCCGGCTGTCGGGCTCGGGGTTGAAGCAGAAGAGATAGGCGAAGATCTCCCGTTCACGCAGCCGGAAGAAGAGGTCGATCAGCTCCGCATCGGTCTCACCCAGACCCACCACCGTGTGGCAGTTGACCTTCCAGGGGCCGAAGATGTCGCGGGAGTCGTTCACCACCGACCAGTACTTCTCCCAGGAGAGCCCGGCGCCGCCCGCGGGCACCTCGGTGCGATGCCTGCGGAAGAGCTCCTCGGTGACCGCGTCGAGGCCGATGCCGATCATGTCCACGCCGATCTCGGCGAAGTGCTCCAGCTTGCGCCGATTCAGTGTGGGCGGGGCCACCAGGATGGAAAGAGGCGTGGAAACCTTGGACCGGATGGCCTCGGTGATGGTGACCGTGTCGCGGTAGGCCAGCGGGCTGGTCACCATGGAGATGCACAGCCTGGTCAGGCTGGACTCCTTCTCGGCCATTCGCTCAGCCAGGTCATCGGTGCGAAAGAGCGGCCACTCCACGCGAATGAAGGACTTGTCCTCGTAGTCGCCGGGGCGGGTGCGGGCAAGGCCGCAGTAGGAGCAGTCGCTGCGGCAGCCGTCCTCGTAGTTCAACAGGAGGTTGATGCCCCCGAAGGCGAAGTCCCGGGAGAAGCGCCCCGAGCGGAACTGCAAGGCGATGGCCGAGGCGGCCGAGATCCGCACCCACTCAGGCGAGATCTGGGCGCCGTCCACCTTCTCGCCCACTCGGCGCAAGGTGACGGGGCGGGTCGGGTTCTCCAACAAGCTCACAGAGTTATCTCCTCAGGTATGTAGCAGGATCCGATACGGCGGGGCCCGGCCAGGGCCATCCGGCCGAAATGGGCGTCACAGAGCGCCGCCGCCAGCTCCTCGGGAGCGGCGAGGCCGGAAACCCCGGGCGCGGCGGCCAGCACGCGACCGAGCGCCCCCGGCTCGAGAACCGACCAGCGCAGGGCCTCCTCGAGGGAGCGCAGCTCCGGCGTCACCTCGTTGAAGTCGCCGGCCACGACAGCGGACTTGATCACGTCACCCTGAGTCGCGGCAATTATGCGGAGCGTCCCCTGGGAGCTGCGAACCTCTACGGCGAGCTCCCCCGCCGCGGCGGCACCCTGGGCGAAGAGCCACGCCTCGCTGGAGTAGCGCTGCTCGGCAAGCACCGAGGCCCGGCGCTCCAGGCAGTCACGCCCCTCGCCGTCGACGACGCCCAGGCCCAGCTGCGAGCAGAAGGAGGCAACCAGCGCCGCCTCCAGCTCGGCGCGTCCCGCGCCCAGCTCGGCCAAGGTGGTGATGCGATCCTCGACCGCGCCGGTGCCGTGGGCCGCCAGCTTGGCCAGAGGAATGCGCAGAAGCGAAAGAAGCAGATCGGTGTCGAGGTCGGCCAAAATGCTGGCGTGGAAGAGGAGGCCGTCGCCGCTGGTGCAGAATCCGACCCCGGCGATCTTTTTCCCAGCCACCTCGATGTCGTTCTTGCCCCGCATCTCGGCCTTCACCCCGAGAGAGGCCAGGGCGGCGATGACACCTTGGGCGAATCGGGACATGCCCTGCCTCGGTGTCGGGAAGGTTCCCGCCGGCACCGCCAGGGCCACGCCCAGCTGGTCGGCGCCCATGAGTATCGCCCCGCCACCGGTCGGCCGGCGGTTGACCGTCACGCCCAGCGCGATGGCCATTGCCAGGTCCACCTCGTCCTCGAGGCGCTGGTAGCGCCCCACCAGGACGGCGTGGTCCGCGTAATCGTAGAGGCGCAGGTGGGCTTGGGGAAGCTCCGGCAGGCCGGCCAGCTGGGCCATGGCCTCGTCGAAGGCCAGCCCCGAGGCCGCGTCCACAGCGTGGTCGCGATGCAGGGAGAGCGCCCTCATAGCGCCACCTCGGTAAGGCCGTCGGCGATGCTGCC
>JAKAOC010000194.1:0-1588 GCA_021823385.1 Actinomycetes bacterium | reverse complement strand
GCCACGCGCGGCAGCATAGGCGATGGTGCCCTCGGCGGGATATGCCATCCCGTTCAGCCCCAGGTCGACCGCGGCCGAATCGATCTCCGCCTTCACGCCGCCCATCGGCCGTGCGCAGCCAAGGTTGATGCGGGTCGTGGGCATGGAGGTGCGGGCGTCGGCGAAAAATCCGGATATCTCGCTCACCGACGGCGGCTCGACGTCGGCCATCGGGGTGGATACCAGCGGGGTCAGCACCACCAGGATCAGCGTCGACACCGGGTAGCGGCTTATCATCTCCAGCGCGGCGTGCTCCCCCAGGAAGCGGCCGTAGTGCAGGCCCAGGATGATGTGGGGGATGATCCGCAGCCCCCCGGCCGAGAGAAGCGAGAGCGAGGCGTCGAAGTCGGCAGGGGTGAGATCGAGGTGGTAGACGTCGCGGATGGTCTCCTCGGCGCCGATGATGTCGAGCATCACTCCGTCCACCCCCGAGCCCGCCAGTGCCTCGGCCAGGCGGGGCGAGACCACGCCGGAATGAGCGATGACCGTCATGCCCAGCTCCTCCTTGATGCGGGGCACGTGGCGAAGATGGCGCTCGAGAGGCACGCCTCCGCTCTTGGTCGAGCCCCCGGAGACGAGGAGCCCTTGGCTGCCGCCCGCCTTCAAGCGCGCGGCCACGTCGAAGAGCGTCTCGCCAAAGGGGACCGAGAGCATTCCCTGCAACACCTTGGTCTGGCAGTGGTCGCACGAGAGAGCGCAGGCGGAGCCGGTCACCGAGACCGGCAGGAAACGCCTCGGGTTGGTCGGCCGCCACTCACTGGTCTGCCAGCTCTTCAGTCCCGGGGCGTAGAACTCGAAGGTGTCGTCGAAGTTCGCCGAACGTATCTCGGCCGGGCTCAGCGCGATCATCGCGCCAGGACCCCTTGGGCACGATAGGCCGCCAGCCGCTGCGCAAAGGACTCGTTCAGCGCCTCACCCGTCACCAGCTCATCCAGCTCGGAAGGGTCGCTCATGCGGATGGCCAGCAGCCAGGCCCCATAGGGGTCGGCATAGATCTTGGACAGGTTGGCGACCGCATCCTCGTTGACGGCCTCGACGACCCCGCTGACGGGAGCGGTGACCGGGCCCACGAACTTCTCCGCCTCCAGCGACCCCGCTGCTTGGCCGCGGGACACCTCGCGTCCCGGCTCGGCCAATACCAGCGCGGCCAGGGTGCCATTGATCTCCAGCCCCAGCGGGTCGTAGCCGACCTTGGCCACCCCGTCCTCCACCGAGAGCCACATGTCGGCCCTGGCGTCGTAGTAGAGATCGCCCCTCAGCTCGTAGCCTTCTACGTTCAGGCGCTTCATGCCCGCACCCCCTCACTTTCCATCACCCCGGCGCGCGCTATGGCGCGCAGATCAGCCTGGTCGAGCCACCCGGCTCCGGCCAGCTTGGCGAGAGCCGCGCCGACCTCATCGCCCTCGACCGCCGGCGCACGCTCGCCGCCGAGGGTCTCGAAGACGGTCAGACGCCCCCACTCCGCGGTGGCGAAGAAACCGGGGCCCGCGGCGGTGCGGAATATGGCGTGCACTCCGGAGCGGATCTTCACCACCCTGAGAGCGCCGGG
>JAKAOC010000193.1 GCA_021823385.1 Actinomycetes bacterium | reverse complement strand
CTTTCCCGCCTCCCGATCCCGAGGTTCCCGCCGGATCATTACCCGGCTGCGGCCTCAATCACAGATATCGCTAAGGGCCTCAAGGTCCCGCCGCGCCTTTGCCAGCGCTCGAACCACCTTGGCCAGGGCCTTTTCGCGCTGCACAGTGCGCTCCACCTCGGCCGGCTCGGCCCCGAGGAGGTGGCGATACCCCAGCTCCTCGAAGCTCTCGATGAGCGATTCGAGAGCGGCCATAGGCGACTCGAGATCCGACTTTGCAAGCATCCGCACCTCCGGGCTCTTCCCGGAGGCCGAGTGTAGCTTGCCAAGTCCGGCCCCAGAGGCGCTAATCCACCCTGGTTACACTCAGCTTGTCCTCCGCGTATAGGTTGCGCAGCACCTTCTTGTCGAACTTGCCCACCGAGGTCTTGGGGATCTCCTCCACGAAGGTCCAACGCTCCGGCAGCCACCAGCGCGCCACTCGGTCGAGCAGGAACTTCGAGAGCTCCGCGGCGCTCAGCGTGGCGCCGGGCTTGACCACTATGCAGGCCAGGGGACGCTCGTCCCACTTCTCGTCGGGAACCCCCACCACGGCGGCCTCGAAGACCAAGGGATGCGCCATGAGCGCGTTCTCCAGCTCCACCGAGGAGATCCATTCGCCACCTGACTTGATCACGTCCTTGGTGCGGTCGACGATGCGCAGGTAGCCCTCGGCGTCGAGCGTCCCCATGTCGCCCGTGCGCAACCAGCCGTCGTCGAAAGCCTCGGCGTGCAGGTCCTTGTAGTAGCTGCCGGTGATCCACGGTCCGCTGACTTCTATCTCGCCCAGTGCCTGCCCGTCGTTGGGCGCGACGTTCCCATCTGCATCGACGATGCGGAGCGCCACACCGGCCAGGGGCCGGCCGGCCGTCACCTGGTACTCGATCTCCCGCTCCGGCGGGGTTCCGAGCGGTGGTATGGCCAGCGTGCAGACCGGCGACGTCTCGGTCATGCCCCAGCCCTGAACCAGGTTGATGGAGTATTCGTCCCGGAACGCCTCGATGAGCGCGCGCGGCACTGCGGAACCCCCGCCGGAGAGCAGCCGCAGCGAGGAGAAGTCCACCGGGTTCTCCTCGGCATAGTGGAGGAGGTCGTTCCAGATGACAGGCACGCCTGAGGCAAGGGTCGGCTTGAGGTTGGTGAACATCCACGCCAGCGGGGCGGCCTGCAGGAACCGGCCGGGCATCACCATGTCCGCCCCGACCATCCAAGCGGCATACGGGATTCCCCAGGCATTCGCGTGGAACATCGGCACCACCACCAGCGCCCGGTCCGCTGTTGTCAGCCCCAGCGAAGCGGAGCTGGTCACCGCCTGGGAATGCAGCCAAGTCGAGCGGTGGGAATAGACGACCCCCTTGGGATTGCCCGTGGTGCCGCTGGTATAGCACATGGCTGCCGCGTCGGTCTCGGCGTCGGGCTCCACCCAGTCATAGGTGGTGGGCCGGCCCGCGATGAACTCCTCGTAGGAGAGCAGCCGATAGTGGGCCGGGGCGAGCGCGGCGGCGTCGAAGTCCCCCACCACCACCACCGTCTCCACTGTCTTGCACTCGCCCAGCACCTTGGTCAGCAGCGGCAGCACCACGGCGTCGGCGATGATCACCTTGTCCTCGGCATCTTTGATCACGAACTCGAGCTGGCCGGAGAAGAGCCGGACATTGAGGGTGTGCAGGACCGAGCCCATGGCCGGCACGGCAAGGTAGGCCTCTAAGTGCTGGTTGTGGTTGAAGCAGAAGGTGCCGACCCTGTCGTCCCGGCCGACCCCGAGCTCCCCCAGCGCGTGGGCGAGTTGGGCGGCCCTGGCACCCACCTCCGCGAAGGACTTCTCAGAGCCCTGGGTGCCGTCGTAGGTGATCACCTTGGAGTCGGGATAGAGAAAGAGTCCGTGGCGGAGAAGAGAGGTGACCGACAGCCACGAATCCTGCATAGTGCTTTTCACAGTGACCCCTTTCACTTGCCGTCCGGCAGCGACGGCGTCCGTGCGCTCGGCTCGTTACTGGCCTGCGCCTGTCTTCATTCTTACGCGCGCCGGACCGACCTCGCAGGCAAAAGCACCCTTTAGCTCCCCTGCCTGCGGGTTATATGCCGGCGGCTCACCGGCGTAGGCTGTGGGACCATGACAGCTGTACCCAGGGTTGCGGTGGTCGGCGCCGGGATCGAAGGAGCCAGCGCCGCCTTCTATTTGGCGACAAGGCATGGACTTGCCCCCGCCCTCTTCGACCCCGACCCCTACTCCGGAGCCTCGCAGGTGGCCGCGGGAATGCTGGCTCCGGTAGCCGAAGCGGTCTATGGCGAGGAAAGGCTTCTCGAAATGATGCTCGAGGCCGCGCGCGAATGGTCACGGCTCGATGAAGCGCTGAGGGCGGAGGGTCTGCCGAGCGGTTACCGCGGAGGCGGATCCCTACTGGTCGCCTCCGGCCCCAACGACGTCGCCGAGATAGAACGCACCTACGCCTACTACCAGCGCCTCGGCCTGGCGGTGCGGCGTCTGCGCGCCACTGAGGCTCGCGAGCTCGAACCGGCGCTCGCCCCCTCGTCGGGCCCCGCACTCTACACCGAGATCGACAACCAGGTCGACAACAGGGTTGCCCATCGGAGCCTGCTGGCCGGCGCGCTCAAGGCGGGGGCCACCCTGGAGAATCGCAAGGTGGCTGAAGTTTCGCGCCGTGGATCCGGGTGGGCTCTGCTGGACGACCAAGGGGGCGAGCACCATTTCGACAAGGTGGTGATCGCCGCCGGGGTTCACAGCGGGGAGATCGAGGGCCTGCCGACCTATATGAAAAAGGCGCTCCGGCCGATAAGGGGTCAGGTGCTGCGCCTCCGCGCGGCACCCGGAACAGGGCCGTCGCTGGTGGTCCGCTCGCTTTGGGACGGCAGGCTGGTTTACGTGGTTCCCCGCAACAGTGGAGAGGTGGTGGTCGGGGCCTCGGCCGAGGAGGTCGGCTTTGACGCGACCCGCAAAGCGCGGAGCACCTACGAGCTGCTCCGCGACACCTTCAAGGTTCTCCCAGGCCTGGGAGAGGCCGACCTGGAAGAGGTGAACGTCGGCTTCCGCCCGGGGACGGCGGACAACTTCCCGATACTCGGGGAGGCGGAACCCGGGCTCTACATGGATACCGGGCACTTCCGTCACGGGATCCTGCTCGCCTCCGTCACCGGGCGCTGGGTCGCCGAGGCCGTATCCACGGACAAGGTGCCCGAGGGCATGGGCCAGTTCGGCCCCGAACGGCTCGAGGCGCGGCCTTGAGCGCGGAGCTGCGACTGACCGTGAATGGCAAGCCCGCCGTTGCGCGGGAAGGGGTGAAGCTGGCCGAGTTCGCCCAGGAGCTGGGCCTGCCTCCCAGGGGAGTGGCCATAGCGCTGAACGGCGAAATCGTTCCTCGTTCGCAATGGGCCTTTACCCTGGTAAGAGAGGGCTGCGCCATCGAGGTGGTCTCGATCGCCGCCGGCGGCTGAGCGCCGTTCGGAACGCGCCCGAATTGCTTGGAGAGGAAGAGATGGAGCACCGCTATCCGCCCCTCGTGGTCGGGGGGCATGAGTTCGCGTCGCGGCTAATCACCGGCACCGGCGCCATGACGTCGCTAGGCATGCTTCGCGAGTCGCTGATCGCATCGGGGACCTCCCTGACAACTGTGGCCATACGCCGCTTCGATCCCCGCGCCTCGGTCGGCCTCTTCGACCTGCTGCAGGAGCTCAAGCTGGTGGTGCTTCCCAACACGGCCGGCTGCTACAGCGCCCGCGAGGCGATCACCACAGCCCGCCTTGCCGCCGAGGCGCTCGGCACCGATCTGGTCAAGGTGGAGGTGATCGCAGACGACACCTCGCTGCTTCCCGATCCGGTCGAGACGCTTCGTGCCACCGAGGAGCTGGCCGGCTCCGGGTTCACGGTCATGGCTTACCTGAGCGACGACCCGATCCTTGCCAGGCACGCCGAAACGGCGGGCGCGTCGGCCGTCATGCCACTCGGCTCTCCGATCGGCAGTGGCCTGGGAATACTCAACCCCTACAACATCGCCATGATCGCCGCCAACGCCCGTGTTCCGGTCATCCTGGACGCGGGAGTGGGCACCGCATCCGATGCAGCCCTGGCGATGGAGCTCGGCTGCGCGGGGGTGCTGGTCGCATCCGCGGTCAATCGGGCCGAGGATCCGCCTCGAATGGCGGCCGCCATCGCAGCGGCGGTGGAGGCCGGATATCTGGCGCGCGGAGCCGGGAGGATCCCTCGGCGCGGCCAGGCGCTCGCAAGCAGTCCCGTCGAAGGCATGCCCGAACTGCTTTGAGAATATTTCCGGTGCCGACTGTAACATTTGTGGTCCGCCCGCCGGTACCATTCGTGGTGGGTCGCGTCTGCCTGCGCCTGCGTGCGCCATCGACGTGGTCCCCAAGTTGTGGCAGGACGACGAGGAGGTAGGGGGACCGATGGCAATACCAAGGACACCCCCGGTGGCAATGACGATCGCCGGTTCCGACTCGGGCGGCGGGGCGGGAATTCAGGCTGACCTCAAATCCTTCGCCGCGAACGGCGTATTCGGCACCACCGCCATCACGGCACTTACCGCCCAGAACACCAAGGGCGTCTCCGCGGTCGATTTGACCAGCCCCGAAATGCTTGCCGCCCAAATCCATGCCATCTTGGCGGACTTCCAGGTTCGCGCGGTCAAGACCGGCATGCTCGGATCCGTCGAGCTTCTGGAAGTGGTCCTCTCGTTCGCGGAAAATGGCGACCTCCCCCGGCTGGTCGTAGATCCGGTCATGATCGCCGCGAGCGGCGACCGTCTGAGCGAGCAGGACATCGTGGCGGCATACCGGGACCGGCTCGCCAAAGTTGCGCTGGTGATCACGCCGAACCTCTTCGAGGCACAGGCCTTGACCGGGATGGCAATCGAGAACCTCCCGGACATGGTCGCGGCGGCCAAAGCCCTGCATTCCTTCGGGAGCCAATACGTCTACCTGAAGGGTGGACACCTGAGCGGGCATGACTCCATCGACGTGCTGTTCGATGGGAGCAACCTCTCCTACCTTCGTGCGCGGCGCATCAGCACCGTGAACGTGCACGGCACCGGGTGCACCTTCTCCTCCGCGATGGCGGCCCACCTCGCCCGGGGACGAACTCTGGAGGAGGCGGCGCAGGCGGCCAAGATCTACACGAGCCGCGCCATCGCCGGTTCGGCCTCCTGGGGGTTGGGCCACGGGCCGGGGCCGCTGGACCACCTCAACTGGGCGGAAAAGCAGTACTGACGCGTCACAAAGCCGGGGCGCCTCCTCAGGCGGCGCGGCGCAGCCGTAGCGCGGAAACTCCGCGGTTGGGGCGCACGGCGATCAGGTAGGCCGCCACGGCAATCGAGAGCGAAGTCATCACCAGCAGTATGTCCGCAGCCCTGAAAATGGTCCCCAGGAGACCAAGCGCGATGCCCACAGCCGCAAAGCCGATCGAGTAGGAGCCGTACAAGGCTCCGAAGCCCTCGGACTTCTGCGCCTTGGACACCAGGGACTGCATCGCCAAGGCCCGCGTGGTGTTCAGCGGGGCCACGAAGCTTCCGGCCAGCAGTGTGCCCACCGCCATGGCCACCACCGAATGAAGCAGCGAAACC